>DATIDZ010000411.1:0-22098 GCA_035456045.1 Caldimonas sp. | reverse complement strand
CGGCGTGTAGAGCCGGCTGATCAGGTTGAAGACCGTCGTCTTGCCGGCGCCGTTCGGTCCGATCAGCGTGAACACCTCGCCGCGCCGCACCTGGAAGCTGACATCCTCGACGGCGCGCACGCCGCCGAAGCGGACGCCGAGGTGCGAGACCGCGAGGAGCGGCGCCGGCGGCGTCATCGTCGTCGTCACTTGAGCCGGTCCGACTTGAGGAAGCTCTTCTGGCGCTTGAACATGCCGCGCCGGTAGAACGGAAAGATCTGGAGGTACGTGCGCAGCTTCAGCCAGCGGCCGTACAGGCCGAGCGGCTCGAACAGGACGAAGCCGATGAGGACGAAGCCGTACACCGCGCCCTGCAGGCCGGGCGCCTGCCCGATCACCGCCGGCAGCACGTCCTTGGCGAGCGCGATCACCTGCGGCATCGTGATCAGGAAGATCGCGCCGAGGAACGCGCCGTGCACCGAGCCGATGCCGCCGACGACGATCATCAGCACGAGGTCGATCGACTGGATGATGTCGAACTGGTCGGGCGAGATGAACTTGAGCTTGTGCGCGTAGAGCGCGCCGCCGACGCCGGCCAGCGCGGCCGAGATCGCGAACGACAGGGTCTTGTAGTACGCGAGGTGGATGCCCATGCTCTGCGCCGACACCTCGGAGTCGCGGATGGCGACGAAGGCGCGCCCGGTCGGCGAGCGCAGCAGGTTGAGGATCGCGAGCGTCGCGCCGATCGCGACGACGAGGCAGACGAAGTAGAACGCGACGTCGCTGTCGGCGCTCCAGCCGAATGCACTCGGCGCCTGCAGGTGCTTGCCGGCGTTGCCGCCGGTCACGCTCTCCCAGCGCGCGAACACCTCGACGACGATGAAGCCGAACGCGAGCGTCGCGATCGCGAGGTAGATGCCCTTCACGCGCAGCGCCGGCAGGCCGACGACGATGCCGGCGGCCGCCGAGATCAGGGCCGCGGCGGCGAAGCTCAGCGGGAACGGCCAGCCGGCGCCGGCGAGCGCCGCCTCGGTGTACGCGCCGACGCCGAGAAAGGCCGCGTGGCCGAGGGAGAAGAGGCCCGTGTAGCCCGAGAGAAGCATCAGGCCGAGGCCGACGACCGCGTAGATCAGCACGAACGTCAGCTGGGCCAGCCAGTACTCCGAGAGCAGCCACGGCGACGCGAGCAAGGCGGCGACGAGGAGGCCGTACCAGAACGCCTGCCCGCCGTGCTTGACGAGGCGGATGTCCTGCAGGTACGAGGTCTTGAAGAGGAACCGCATCAGACCTTCTTGCGCAGCTTCTCGCCGAACAGCCCGTTGGGGCGCACGACGAGCATGATCAGGACGACGACGTACGGTGCGACGTCCTTGAATCCTTCGGGAAGGTAGAAGCCCGACAGCGCCTCGACGACGCCGATGACGACGCCGCCGACCAGCGCGCCGGGCAGGCTGCCGAAGCCGCCGACGACGGCGGCCGGCATCGCCTTCAGGCCGATGAATCCCATGTTCGCGTAGACGAAGGTGATCGGCGCGAGCAGGACGCCGGCGATCGCGGCGACGGCGGCGGCGAGTCCCCAGACGAGGCCGTTCAGGCGCTTGACCGGGATGCCCATGTAGTACGCCGCGAGCTGGTTCTGCGACGACGCCTGCATGGCGACGCCGATCTTGCTGTAGCGGAACATCGCGTAGAGGAGCGCGCTCAGCAGCGCCGTGGCGGCGATGACGACCATCTGCTCGACGTTCAGGACGAGGCCGCCGACGTTCCAGGTCTGGTCCTTGTAGGGAACCGGCAGCGTGTGCGTCTCGGTGCCGATGCCGGGGATCATCGTCACCAGCCCGCGCGCCGCGTAGCCGACGCCGATCGTCAGCATGACGAGCGAGAACGCGGGCTGGCCGAGGATCGGGCGGATGACGATGCGCTCGAGGCCGAAGCCGAACAGCGCGAGCACCGCGATCGTCATCGGCATGGCGAGCCAGAACGGCCAGCCGGCGAGCGTCATCAGCGCGAAGCCGGCGAACGCGCCGAGCATCATCAGCTCGCCGTGGGCGAAGCTGACCGTTTCGGTCGTCTTGTAGATGAGCACCAGGCCGAGCGCGATCAGGCCGTAGATGCAACCCTGCGCCACGCCGCTGATGACGATCTGCAATGCCTGCACGGGTCTCCTCGATGCGGCGTCGTGAGGCCGGCGCTTCCGGCTCGTTTGTTATTCTTGCCTCGCCAAGCAAGCAGTTGCTTTGTAGCGAACATGCCTGCCACCCGCGAGCGTACTAACCCGAAAAACGGCAACGACAACCGGCGCGGCGACCTGGTGCGCGCGGCGGCGCAGCTGTTCCGCGAGAAGGGCTTCGAGGGGACGACGATCCGCGACATCGCGGGCGCCGTCGGCATGCAGTCGGGCAGCCCGTTCTATCACTTTGCCAACAAGCACGAGCTGCTGATGGCGGTGATGGAAGAAGGACTCCGCCTCGGGCTCGAGCGCTCGCGCGCGGTGGTCGATGCCGAGGGCCTGACGGCGGTCGAGCGCTTCCGCCGCCTCGTCCGCGCCCACTACGGCATCCTGCACGAGACGGGCAGCGACTTCATCCCGGTGATGCTCTACGACTGGCGCTCGCTGCCGGCGGCGTACCGTCGCCGCATCGTCGAGTTGAAGGACCGCTACGACGCGCTCTGGCAGGCGACGCTCGACGCGCTGCACGCCGAAGGGCGGCTCGGCGCCGATGCGCGGATCGCGCGCCTGATGATCCTCGGCGCGATCAATTTCTCGGCGACGTGGTACCGCGCCAGGCCGCGCGGCCGTGCCGGCGTCGACCTCGACACCCTGGCCGACCAGACGGCCGCCCTCTTCCTGCGCGAGGCCCCGCCATGACGACGACCGTTCTCATCGACAAGAGCGAAGACGGCGAGATCTGGACCGTGACGATCGATCGGCCCGAGGTGCGCAACGCCGTCGACGGGCCGACGGCGCGCGCGCTCGCCGACGCGTTCCGTGCGTTCGATGCCGATCCGGCGGCGCGCGTCGCCGTCCTCACCGGCGCCGGTGGCCACTTCTGCGCCGGCGCCGACCTGCGCGCGGTCGCGAGCGGCTCGTCGGCGGGCGAGCTCGGCGCGGCCGAGAACATGCTCGCGCTCGCCCTCGACGACGACATGGGCGCCGACGGCCCGATGGGCCCGAGCCGCCTCGAGCTGACCAAGCCCGTGATCGCCGCCGTCGAGGGCTACGCGGTCGCCGGCGGACTCGAGCTCGCCGTCTGGTGCGACCTGCGCGTCGCCGCGACGACGGCGACGTTCGGCGTGTTCTGCCGCCGCTTCGGCGTCCCGCTGATCGACGGCGGCACGGTGCGCCTGCCGCGCCTCATCGGCGAGAGCCGGGCGATGGACCTGATCCTCACCGGCCGCGCCGTCGGCGCCGACGAGGCGCTCGCGCTCGGTCTCGCCAATCGCGTCGTCGCCGCAGGCGAGGCGCTCCCGGCGGCGCGGCAGCTGGCGCGACAGATCGCCGCGTTTCCGCAGCAGTGCCTGCGCAACGACCGCCTCAGCGCGCGCCGCCAGCACGGCGCGCCGACGCTGCGCGACGCCCTCGCGCAGGAGTTCGCGCTCGGCCGCGCGACGCTCGCTTCGGGCGAGGCCGAAGGCGGCGCGCGCCGCTTCGTCGCCGGCGCCGGCAAGCACGGCCGGTTCGACTCGCCCTGACGCGGCGAGCGCCGCGCGAGAACCGCAGCCGGCGCTGCCCGGCGCGCAGCGCCTTTCGAGCGACGCGAATCCGGGTCGCTCTGCCACATGTCCGAAAACGGCGAGTCACCGGGGAGCCGCTCGCCATAATCGGCGCATGACGATCGATGGCGACGCTGCCTACCAAGTGCTCCTCGCGCACGACGCGCGCTTCGACGGCCGGCTCTTCGTCGGCGTGACGTCGACGGGCGTCTATTGCCGGCCGATCTGCCGCGTGCGCATGCCGTCGCGCCGCAACTGCCGCTTCTTCGCGTCGCCGGCGCAGGCCGAGGCAGCCTCGTTCCGCCCTTGCCTCAAGTGCCGCCCCGAGATCGCCCCCGGCCCCGGCCTCGCCTGGACGGTGATGGATGCCTCGCGCACGCTGGCGCGGCAGGCGGCGAGCGCGCTCGACCAGTTCGCGGCGCAGGGCGACGCTCCGAGCGTCGCCGCGATCGCCGAGCGGCTCGGCGTCAGCGATCGTCACCTGCGCCGCATCTTCTTCGCCGAGCACGGCGTGACGCCGCTGCAATACCTGCAGACGCGCCGGCTCCTCCTCGCCAAGCAGCTGCTCACCGACACGCAGATGCCGGTCGCGCAGATCGCGCTGACGAGCGGCTTTCGCAGCCTGCGCCGCTTCAACGCGGCGTTCGTCAGCGGCTACCGCATGAACCCGACGCGGCTGCGCCGTGCGACGCCGCGCGATGGCCCCGCCGCGAGCGCGAAGACGGCCATCGCGTCGTCCGCCGGCGATGTCGATCGGGCCGAAGCCATCAGGGTCACCCTCGGCTACCGCGCGCCCTACGACGTCGATGCCCTGATCGCGTTCGTCGCGCAACGGGCGATCCCCGGCATCGAGGTCGCGTCGTCACGGTCGATCCGGCGCAGCATCCGCGCCGGCGTCCTCGGCACGTCGGCCGGATGGCTCGAGGCGCGCTTCGCGAGCGACGCGGCGCGCGTTCGCGTCTCGTTCGCGCCGGCGCTCGGCCCGGCGAGCGGCGCCGTGATCGCCGCCGTGCGACGCTGGCTCGACCTCGACGCGGCGCCCGAGACGATCGCCGAGACGCTCGCCGGCCTGCCGGGCGAAGCCGGGCTTCGCCTGCCCGGCAGCATCGACGCGTTCGAGCTCGCCGTGCGCGCGGTCCTCGGCCAGCAGGTGACGGTCGCGGCGGCGCGAACGCTCGCCCGCCGTCTCGTCGAGTGCTTCGGTGCCGACATCGCGACGCCGTGGCGCGACGTCGCGCGCACGTTTCCCGGACCGACGGACCTCGCCACGGTGCCCCTCGAGCGCATCGCCGAGCTCGGCATCATCCGCGGCCGCGCCGGCGCGATCCAGGCGCTCGCCGCGCACTGGCCCTCGCTCGCGCCGCTGCTGGCGCCCGGCGCATCGCCCGAAGCGCTCGTCGATCGCCTGGGCGAGCTGCCGGGGATCGGCCCGTGGACCGCGCACTACATCGCGATGCGCGCACTCGGCTGGCCCGATGCCTTCCCGCCGGGTGACGTCGCCGCCTTGAAGGCGATGCGCACCCTCTTCGCGACGACGACGCCGCGCCATGCCGAAGCGCACGCCGAGGCGTGGCGGCCCTGGCGCGCCTACGCCCTTCTCCGCCTCTGGAATTCCCTCGGAGTCACGCCATGACCTTCGCCACCACCTCGATCCTCGTCCACTGCACGGCGCAATGCCGGATCGCGTCGCCGCTCGGCACGATGCTGCTGGCGCGCACGGAGTCCGGCCTCGCCGGCGCCTGGTTCGAGAAGCAGAAGCACCACCCGGAAGCGATCGACGCGCCGGAGCGCGCCGACGACCCGCTGCTGGCGGCGACGGCGCGACAGCTTCACGCCTACTTCGATGGCGGGATCGATGCCTTCGACGTGCCGCTCGACCTGCAAGGCACGGCCTTCCAGCGCGACGTCTGGCAGGCGCTGCTGCGCATCGAGGTCGGCGCGACGCGCAGCTACGGCGACATCGCGCGCGAGCTCGGCCTGCCGTCGGCGAGTCGCGCCGTCGGCTCCGCGGTCGGCCGGAATCCGGTCTCGATCATCGTGCCGTGCCATCGCGTCGTCGGCAGCTCGGGCGCGCTCACGGGCTACGCCGGCGGGCTCGACCGCAAGACGTCGCTCCTGCGCATCGAGGCCGACCGCGTGCGCAGGCGCCGCGACGCGCGCCAGCTGGAGCTTCATTGAGACGGCGCGACGTCGTCGAGCTCCTCGCGCTCGCGGCCCTCTGGGGCGGGTCGTTCCTCTTCATGCGCGTCGCGGTGCCGGCGTTCGGCCCGCTCGCGCTCGCTTTCCTGCGCGTCTTCGGCGCCGCCCTCCTGCTCGTCCCGCTCCTCGCGGCGCGCGGCGAGCTCGCCGCGTTGCGCCGTCACTGGCGGCCGATCGCGGTCGTCGGCCTCGTCAACTCGGCGCTGCCGTTCCTCTGCTTCGCGTACGCGGCCGTGACGATCAACGCCGGCCTCTCGGCGATCTTCAATTCGGCGACGCCGCTGTTCGCCGCGATCGTCGCCTGGCTCTGGCTCGGCGACCGCCTGACGTCGCTGCGCATCGCGGGGCTCGCGATCGGCTTTGCGGGCGTGCTCTGGCTCGGCGGCGACAAGGTCGCCTTCGGCCCGGGCGGATCGGCATCGGCGATCGCCGCCTGCCTGCTCGCGACGATGTCGTACGGCATCGCGCCGAGCCTGACCAAGCGTCACCTGAGTGGCGTGCCGCCGCTCGCCGTCGCCGCCGGGAGCCAGGTCGCGGCGGCGATCTTCCTCGCCGTGCCGGCAGCGCTCGCGTGGCCGGCCGTCGCGCCGTCGCCGTCCGCCTGGCTCATGATGGCGTTGCTCGCCGTCCTCGGCACCGGCTTCGCGTACGTCCTCTACTTCCGCCTCATCGCCAACGCCGGGCCGGCCAATGCGGTCGCGGTGACCTACCTGATCCCCATCTTCGCGCTCGTGTGGGGCGGCGTCTTCCTCGGCGAGCACGTGACGGCGACGCTGCTCGCGGGTTGCCTCGTCATCTTCGTCGGCACCGCGCTCGCGACCGGCGTGCTGCGACCGCGGCCACTCGACCGGCGCGCGACGGCGCCTCGCTGAGCGACGCGTCCGTCAGCCCGGCGCCGCACGCCCCGACGCCGCCCACGCCGCGACGACGGCGCGATGCGACGGCACGTTGCCGAGGAACGATTCGCGCTCGGCGTCGTCGAGCGGGCGCGCGCGCTCGATCAGAAGCGCGTGGGCGCGCTCGAGGAATTCGCTCGCGCGCGGCGACTTCGCCGCGGCGAGCACCTGGTGGCACGTGAGGTAGATCCACATCGGATCCTCGGTGCCGTCGACCGAGCCGCCGGCGTCGAAATGGGCGAGCACCTCGGCGATCGTCGCCATCGCGGCGTCGACGTCGCCGCGCGCGAGCGCGATGCGCGCCAGGCCGGCGATCGGCTCCGCCACCATCGTCGGGCGGCCGATCTCGCGAAACAGCGCGAGCGATGCGCGATAGCACGACGCCGCATCGTCCAGGTCGCCGAGCGCGACGTGGGCGTGGGCGCGAACGCAGTGGAGGATGGCCTGCAGGTCGCGGTCCTTCAGCTCCTCGGCGATCTGCATCGCCTCGCTCGCGAAGCGGATCGACCCGGCAGCGTCGCCACGCAGGAACACCACGTGCGCGACGTTGCAGAGCATGTAGACGTCGGCCAGGCGCTGGCCGATCTCGCTGCACAGGCGACGGCCGGTCTGGAACAGGTCGAACGCGGCGTCGTAGGTGCCGAGCAGCCGCTCGATCTCGCCGAGGTTGTTGATGAGCCCGCTTTCGCTCGATCGGTCGCCGGCGGCGCGGGCGACCGCGAGCGCCTCCTCGTAGTGGGCGCGCGCGACGCCGTACTGGCCCCGCTGGAAGGCGAGGATGCCCAGCTGGGTCAACGACGACGTCTCGACGCGTCGCTCGCCCGACGCGCGCGCCAGCGCGAGCGCCTCGCCGACGAGCCGATCGAGCGCCTCGGAGTAGTCGCCCTGGAACTGGAGCGCGCGCGCCCAGTTGATGCGCGCCCACAGCGCGGCCTCCGGCTTGCCGGCTCTCGCGGCGAGGTCGACGGCTCGCGTCGCCGCGTCGACCACCCCGCGGTAGTCGCCGGTGACCAGTGCGTACGACGAGCGGAGGTTCGCCGCGAACGCGCGCCGCAGGTCGTCGTCCAGCCGCTCGGCGAGCTCCTCGAGCGCGGCGATCTCGGCCTGCTGCTCGGGGCGCCGGCCGGTGTTGCTGTAGACGCGGTAACGCGCGCGCAGCAGCGCGAAGCGCGCGGCCGCGTCGTCTTCCGGCGTCAGCGCGAGCGCGCGGCCGAGGTAGTCGAGCGCGGCCTGGTTGACGTAGCTGTTGACGGCGTCCTCGCCCGCCTTGCGCAGGTACTCGGCGGCGTGGACCTTGTCGCCGGCCTTCTCGTAGTGCTCGGCGATGAGGCCGAAGTACTCGCTCGCGCGATCGCCGCTGCGGACGACCAGCCAGTCCGCCGTCAGGCGATGCTGCTCGCGGCGCGACTGCTTGAGCACGCCCTGGTAGGCGACCTGGTGCAGCACGTGGTGCTTGAAGACGAACTCGCGCGTGCCCTCGAAGGCGCTCGTCTCGCGGCCGTAGGCGAGCTCTCGCCGCGTGAGGCCGTCGAGCGCAGGGACGGCCGTGGGCGCGATGCGCTGCAGCGCCTCGTCCCAGAACACGTGGCCGATCACGCTCGCCTGCTGCAGCGCGGACTTCTCCGCTGGCGGCAGGCTGTCGATGCGCGCCTGAAGCACGCCGGCGAGCGTCGACGGGACGCGCACGTCGAGCAGCTTGTCGGCGGAGACGCGCCACGGCTCGCAGGCCGTGACGATGACGCCGTCGTCGATGAGCATGCCGATGAGCTCCTCGACGAAGTACGGATTGCCTTCCGCGCTGCTCGCGAGCAGATCGCGCAGCGCGGCGGGAACCGCTTCGAGGCGGCGCAGCAGCGCCTCGATCAGCTCGCGCGTCCCCCGCTTCGACAGCGGCGCGAGGTCGATGCGGAGGTGGTCGCTTCGGCCGCTGCCCCAGAGCGGCCGGCGCTCGAACAGCGTCGATCGCGTCAGGCACAGCACGAAGATCGGCACGTCGCCGCACGCCTGGACGAGGTGGTTGACGAAGTCGAGCGAGCCCTCGTCGGCCCAGTGCAGGTCGTCGAGGAGCAGCACGATCGGCGTTCCGCTCGTCGACTGCAGGGCGCGGAAGTACGACGCGAGCGCATGGAAGGCGCGGTTGCGGATCTGCTTGGCCTCGCCGGCGATCGCGGCGATGTGGGGATCGTCGTGGTAGTCGAAGCCGATCAGCTCGCCGATCAGCGCCGTGTACTCCCCCGCCCGCGCGCCGAGCACGGGAGCGAGGCCGGCGGCGAGCTTGTCCTGCGCGATCGACTGGGAGTCGCTCTCGAGGATCTCGAAGCGCCAGGCGAGCAGGTCGCGCAAGAGGCCGTACGGGACGTTGTTGCCGTAGGGCTGCGGCCGTCCCTGGAAGAAGCGCACCGGCTCGCGCAGCATCTCGAGCCAGTGCGTGAACTCGAGGCCGAGGCGGCTCTTGCCGATGCCGGGCTCGCCGACGATCGTCACCTGCCGCAGGCTCTTCTCTTCGCACGCGGTCTGGAACGCCTCGCCGATCCGCGCCAGCTCGGCGTCGCGGCCGACCATCTGCGTGTCGATGCCCTCGAGGCCGCGGTTGGCCATGCGAAATGCGCGCGGCTTGGCGCGCTTGACGAGGTAGCTGCGCGCCGGGCCGGTGATGCCCTTGATCTCGATCGGCGCCTGCGGCTCGACGTCGAAGACGCCGCGGACGTGGCGATAGGTCTCGTGGCTGATGCGCAGCGCCCCGGCCGGCGCCGTCTGCTCCATCCGTGCGGCGATGTTGACCGTGACGCCGCGAATGCTGCCTTCGGCATCGATGCCGCCGCCGAGCAGCACGGGTCCGGTGTGGATGCCGACGCGCAGGTCGAAGCCGTCGAGCCCGAAGCGCGACCGGAATCCGGCGGCCAGCGGCGCCGCCTCGGCGACGATCGCGAGCCCGGCGCGCACGGCGCGCTCGGCGTCGTCCTCGAGCGCCTGGTCGGCGCCGAACACGGCGAGCAGGCTGTCGCCGGCGTACTGCAGGACGCGACCTTGGTGGGCGCGAACGATCGCAGTCAGCCGCTCGAGTGCGCTGTCCATGACGGCGTGGACGTCCTCGGGATCGAGGCGCTCGCTGAGCCGCGTCGAGCCGACCACGTCCATGAAGAGCACCGTGGCGGTCTTGAGCTGCTGCGTCGCGCTGTCGCGCTCGCGCCGCGCTGCGAGCTTGTCCTGCAGCGGCGCGACCGCCATCGCGACGACGGCATCACCGAGGACCGCGCGCTGGGCCTGCAACGCGGCAATGGCCGATTCGATCTGCTCCGCGGTCTCTTCCATGCTTCCCGTCGATGCGCTTGCGCAGCGCGTGCCGTCGCCCGTCCGGCGTTTCCGCGCCACACCGTACCCCCGCGAACAGGGGGGTGGCGACCTCGCGCGCCTCGATAACCGCGACGCCCGAAGGGACAGACTCTACATTTACCGACCGCATGCGGCCGGATTTCCGGCTGCCGGACAGAAGGGTCTTCCATGCTCCAGAAGTGCTTGCCGTTGCTCGGCGCCCTGCTCCTCGCCACGCCGGCGTCGGCCATCACCATCAACATGAGCGACTTCACGTTCGGCGCCCCGGCCGACGTCAGCATGACCGGCACCGACGGCAGCCCGTCGTACAGCGGCTCGGCGGGCGAGTTCACCGGCGCCGTCGCCGACGGCCTGGCGGCGGCGAGCTCGTCGCTTCGACTCGAGCTCGCCCAGGCGGCCGCGCCCACCTCGTTCGTCGCATGGTGCGCGGAGCTGACGCAGTCGTTCAGCTTCGGCATCGCCTACGAGTACCAGCAGGTCTCGGGCGATTCCTACTTCGGCGCCGCCAAGGCGACCGACCTCAGCCGCCTGTTCACCGCCGCCCAGGGCTTCGTCGTCGACAGGTTCACCTCGGCGGCATTGCAGGCCGGGATCTGGGAAATCATCTACGAGCACGGGCCGTCCTTCAGCCTCACGGGCGGTACGTTCAAGGGAGCGCCCGAGGAGGCGGCCGGCCAGAACGCCTTCGACATCGTCAACGGCTTCCTGATGAACCTCGGCGCCTACAAGGCCGACGCGCGCATCGACGTCCTCACGAACGGCGAGCACCAGGACTTTCTGATCGCGACGATCCCCGAGCCGGAAACGTGGATGCTGTTCGCGATGGGCCTCGGGGCCGTCGGCCTGTTGAAGCGGCGCCGCCGCGCCTGACCCGCGGCGCCGTAGCGCGCTAGCTCGACGCCGGGACCGACGGCACCTCCGGCACCCCGTGGCCGGCGGTGAAGCCGCGCTTCAGGAGGAGCCAGCGCCACTTCGAGACGGCGCGGTACGGCCGGGTCACGGCCGGAGCAGCGCTCACAGGCGCGCCTTGAGACATCTGCAGCGTGATCGAGCGGGCGGCGTCAGGGCAGACCTTGCACACCCAGTTGCGACCGTCCTGGATCGTGCATTCCTGGAACTTGCCCGAGGGCTCGTTGGTGCCGACGGTCCAGAAGATCACCTCGCCGTGCGGCTTGAGCGCGCGATAGCGGTAGCGCGTGCCCGCCGCGACCTGGCCGGTGCAGTGCTCGCCTTGCCAGACCCCGTTCCTGCAATCGACCGTGTAGACCGTGCGCTCGCCCTGCATCGTCACGAAGTCCGACGCCCAGGCGGCAAAGCCGAGCACCACGAGCACGAGCAACACGATTCCCCAGACTCGAACCATCGGCGATCAACTCCGGCGCCGGGCGGCGCGCCGCGGATTGTGCACTGCCGGCGGCGCCCGATCGCCCGCGGGCGAGACCCTAGGCACGCGGCGGCTCGACGGGCTCGTGGCCCGGCCGGTCGTCGAGCTCGCCGGGCACCGTGGTCCCATCGTCTGGCTCGACCGGCAAGGCATCGGGCTCGGGCTCGTCGGTCTGTGGCAGACCGGGCAAAGTGGCCATGGGGCGCCCCCTGAAGCAATCCCCGCATCATGCCGCGCCGCCGAGGGGCGCAGCGCGCCAGGGCTTCTAGCGGCTGGCGCGAAGCGAGCCGGCGTTCTGCAGCAGCGGCACGTTGTACGGATTGGTCACGACCGTCCTCGGTGCCAGGCTGGCGCCGGCCGACGGCGCGTTGGCCCGCGGGCCGGTCGCAGGCGCGGAGGTGACCATCGTGAAGGTGTTGCCCGACTTCGGCGCGGAGTCGCCGGGCGGTCCGCCCGCGACAACGGCCGTGGCGGCGAGCGAGGCGGCGAGCGCGAGCGTCGGACGGATGAGGAGGAATGCGCGCGCCATGGCGATGTCGGGAGGGCCTGCCCTCGTTATCGGCGCCGCGGGCCCGGCGCTGAAGGGGATCCGCGGCCGAAGCAGACGAGCGGTCGGCCGCCTGTCGCCCGCGACTAGGGCGTCGCCGTGAGGTGCTCGAAGACGATCGCCGTGCCGATGCCGATCAGCAGCAACCCGCCGAGGATTTCCGCACGCTTTCCCGCGACCGCGCCGAGTGCGCGGCCCAGCATGACGCCGAGGGTCACCATCAGGAAGGTCGTCAGGCCGATCGCGGCCGCGACCCAGCCGATCTCCACGTCGACGAACGCCAGGCCGACGCCGACGGCCAGGGCGTCGATGCTCGTCGCCAGTCCGGTCAGCGCAAGTACCCAGAACGAATGGGTGGCCGGCCGCTCGTCGACGTCGTTCCCGTCGGCGCGCAAGCCGACCCATATCATGCGGGCGCCGAGGCCGGCGAGCAGCGTGAAGGCGATCCAGTGATCCCACTCGCGTGCGTACTTCGCCGCCGCCGAGCCGACCAGCCAGCCGATCAACGGCGTGACCGCCTCGATGACCCCGAAGATCGCACCCGTGCGCAGCGCCTCGCGCCAGCTCGGACGTCGCAGGGCAGCGCCCTTGGCGATGGCCGCCGCGAACGCGTCGGTCGACATGGCGAAGGCGATGGCGACGACGGCAAGCGCGTTCATTGCAGGGCGCGAGTCTAGGGTGCAACGGTCGGCTGCCCCGAACCGCATGCCGCAGCGACGCTCATGGGTCGATGCAGCCGCGCGGCTCGCCGCCGCGTTGCTCGTCGGCTGGGCTGCGGCGCTCGCAGGTATCGCACACGCGGCGACGTTCACCAACCCGATCGTCGCGGCGTCGCCCGAAACGGGCTCGGCCGACCCCTCGGTGGTCTTTCACCGCGGCTACTACTACTACTGCCGCGCCCTCGGCGATCGCGCGATCGGCATCGCGCGCGCACGCCGCCTGCAGGACATCGGGGCGGCACCGATGGTGACGGTGTTTCGTCCCGCGCCGGGAGCGGCGCATGGCCGCGAGATCTGGGCGCCGGAGCTGCAGCGCGTCCGCGGCCGCTGGTACATCTACTTCGCGGCCAGCGACGGCGTCAACGCGAATCACCGCATGTACGCGCTGCAGGCCGTCGGCGACGATCCGCAAGGCGAGTACGTGATGAAGGGGCGCGTCGGCGACGAATCGGACCGCTGGGCGATCGACGGCGTCGCGCTCGAGCTGCGCGGCCGGCTCTATTTCGTCTGGTCGGGCTGGCCCGAAGCCACCGGCGACTTCCCGCAGGTGCTCTACATCGCGGCGATGCGCGACCCGTGGACGATCGTCGGCGCGCGGCACGCCATCGCCGCGCCCGAGCACGCGTGGGAGCGCGCCGGCGCGCCGCTTCTCGAGGGACCCGAGCCGCTCCGGCACAAGGGCACCCTGCACCTCGTGTATTCGGCCGGCGCGAGCTGGAGCGACGACTACGCGCTCGGCCTGCTTTCGTATCGAGGCGGCGATCCGCTTCGCGCCAGCTCGTGGCGCAAGCGGCCGCTGCCCGTCTTCGCGAAGGACGTCGGCGCGAAGGCGTTCGGCGTCGGCCACGCGAGCTTCGTGCGCTCGCCCGACGGGCAGCAGGACTGGATCGTCTACCACGCGACCGATCGTCCCGGCGCCGGCTGGCGCGGACGGTCGGTTCGTGCCCAGCCCTTCGACTGGTCGCGCGATGGCAGCCCGCAGTTCGGTACGCCGACCGCCGTCGGTCGGCCGCTCGAGGAGCCTTCGGGAACGCCTGGGGCACCGCCCGAACGCGTCCGACCGCACTCGATCCGGCCGTCGGCAGGAAGGCGTCAGGCCGCCGCGCGCCGGAACACGAGCACCAGGTTGTTCGCCGGCATGTCGACGCGTTGTTCGAACGCGAGACCCGCCGCTTCGGCCGCGTCGACGACATCGCCGAGGCGGCGCAGGCCCCAGGCGGGATTTCGACGGCGCAAGTCGGCGTCGAAGGCGACATTGCTCGGTGCGGTCGGCTCGCATTCGACGAGATAAGGCCCGTACAGCACGAGCGCCCCGGCTTGCACGAGATGGCGCGCAGCGCCTGCCATCAGCCCAGCGCACGCGGCCCACTCCGCGATGTGCAGCATGTTCGCGCAATACACCGCATCGAACCGGCCGAGCGACTCCGGCCAGTGCGGCGCGAGCACGTTCAACGCCAGCGGCGCCCGCACGTTCGGCAGCGCGTCGGTGTGCGATGCGATCAGCGCCAACGACGCGACGTCGGTGTCGGTGGGCTGCCAGTTCCAGGCGGAACGCGCAGCAGCGAAATGCGCTGCGTGCTGGCCGGTTCCGCTCGCGATCTCGAGCACCGTCGCGGCGCCCGGCAAGACCCGAGTCAGCACGGCGAGGATGGGCTCCTTGTTGCGATCGGCAGCCGCGCTCCACGTCATGTCGGACCCCTCTTCGGCATCGGTCGGCCGCACTGCGACGACCCTGTAAGAGCTGCCAGTATGAAGCGAACGAGGAAGCGAGCAGAGTCGGCGACGATGGTGCCGCCCGCCCCCGTGACCGTGCTGATCGCAGACGACGACCCCGATGCGCGCGAGGTGCTGGGCGAGATGCTCGAGCTGATGCTGCCGGGCGTGCGCACCGTCTTCGCGGTCGACGGCATCGACGCGGTCGATGTCGCGCTCGATGTCTGCCCGTGGGCCGTGATCCTCGACCTCGGCATGCCGCGCCTCGGCGGGTTCGACGCGGCGCAGCGACTTCAGGAACGGATGGGAAAGGAGCTGCCGATCCTCATCGCCGCCTCGGGGGACTACAAGCGGCTGCGCGAGGGCTACGGCGTCTTCGACTACTCGTTGCGCAAGCCGATCGAGATCCATCGACTCGCGCACTACCTGGCGCGGGCGATGGTCTTTCCCGACGGGCTGGACGGCCAGGGGGTCGCGACCACCGACTGAGGTCGCGCTGCGGTCGCTACTGTCGCTCGACGCGCTGCTGGCGCGACGCTTCGGCGCGCAAGCGCTCCATGCACTCCGGATTCGCTCGACCCGCATTCGCGCGCCCGTGCGCGGCCGCCTTGCACGGATTCAACGCGCACCAGGCGCGGCCGAGCAACCCGGAAGCATCGCAGCTGCTTGCAGAAGGGCGGGATGGTCGTGTGGCGGCACTCGCGGTCTGCACCTTCGCACGCGTCGCGCGATGACGGTCGCGCGCAGGAGGGGATGCCGCCTGCGGAGTGCCCACCGCCGGCCGACGAGCGATCGCTGCGGTCTCGGAGGTCGCATCGGCGACGAAGTTCATCGCTTGCTGATCGGCGGGCTGCACCCAGGCCGCGTCGGAATCGGCGTCGGACAACGCGACGGGGCGGACGGGCGCAGGGGTCGGCGCGGGTGATGCCGTCTGTTCGATCGCTGCGAGCGCCGCCCCGGATGTCGTCGCCAGGGTCGAGGCCGGCGTCATCGACGGGCTCGCCGTCGCGACGCGCGCCGTCGCTGCCGGTGCTGTGTCGTGGGCCGGGGCCGGCGCGCGGGACACCTGAGGCGACGGTCGATTGAACGTCCAGGCGCCGCCGGCAAGCGCCACGAGGCCCAGCAAGGCAAGCGAGAGGGCCGCGCCGACACGCGTGCGGCGACGCGAGTGCGATGCATCGGAATCAGGCGTTCCCTGTTGGCTCCAGAAGGTCGCCGTCAATCGTGAGAACCAGCGTTGCGACGGCGCCGCCAGCTGCGCGGGCTCCGCCGAGGCCACGGCATGCGGTGCAGGCCCCGGATCGACCGCCGCAGCCGCACCGAGCTGTCGCGGCGACGGTGGCGGCGGCGCGATCTCGCCTTTGAGCGCGCGCCGCACCGACTGCACGTTCTGCGGCCGCTGCTCCGGGGCGAGGCACAGGGTCCAGTCGATCGTCGCCAGCAGGCTGGCGCGCACGTTCGGCATCGTCGGGCCGGCCTGCGCGGCCAGTGAAGGCAGCGTGTCGCGAACTGCCCGCACCACCGAGGGCGTCGGTGCCCGCCCGGTGATGACGAAGTACAGCGTCGCACCGAGCGCGTACAGGTCGGTCCAGGGGCCTTGCTGCATGCCGCCGGCCTCTTCGGCGTACTGCTCGATCGGCGCGAACTGGGGCTTGAGGTGGGCCGTGAACGATTGCGGGCTGTCGGCCATGACGCGCCGCGCCGAGCCGAGGTCGAGGAGCACCGGGCTGCCGTCGTCGAGCAGCAGGATGTTGTCAGGCGAGATGTCGCGGTGGTACACGCCCTGGTCGTGCAGCAGGTCGAGGACGCCGAGGATCGCGTCGACGAAGGCATCGAGCCAGGCTTCGCCGGGCGGCACCGTCATGTCCAGGCGCGCGTCCTTCAGCGTCCGGCCCGGGTAGTGCTGCATCGCCATGTACGCCGTCGCGTTGCCGCGCCAGAAGCGATGCACCTTGACCAGCGAGCGATGGTCGAAACTGGCCAGGAGCCGCGCCTCGCTGAGGAACGATTCGAGTCCCTTCGCGAAGACCTCGGCGAAGCCGTGCGAGCGCAGCGACACCGTCGCACCCTCGCCCCGTCCGGCGAGCGCGGCGGGCATGTACTCCTTGATCGCGACGTCCCGCTGGAGGACGTGGTCGCGGGCGAGGTAGACGATCCCGAAGCCGCCGGTGCCCAGCACGCGAACGATCTCGAACTCGTCCAGGCGCGTGCCCGGGCTCAGGGCGTCACGAACCGGCACCCTGTCGGGCGCCGACGGAACGCGCGCCCCGGGGGTCGTGGTCGGCCAAGAAGAATCCGTTTCCGACATAGCCTGGAAGGGTTCGAGTGGGGCGCACGCGAGGCATCGCCATCGCCGTCCGGATTATCGAGACGGTGTCCCGCTGCGCCAAGGCGAAACCCCTTCGATCATCGCGCCTTGCGACGCATCGCGCCGGCGCCGCATCCGGGACGACGACGAGAAGGCCTGTCGTCCGACACGTCGGCCCGCAATCGACTGCACAGAATCGACCGATTGACGTGATTCCATGGACGACGAAGGCTTCAGCTGCGAGGCGGTGGAATCGTTGGTGGTCGTTCGACTCACCCGCGCGGCGAGCGAGCGCGTTCTCGAGGAGTGCCAGCTGTGCATGCTCGAGACCCTGCAGCAGGCCGGATCGAAGGCGGTTCTCTACGACCTCACCCAGCTGCAGCCGGCCCCCGTCAACGTGCTGCTCTACCAGCGCCTTCTCGACGAGCACGTCCGACATCTCGACCTCCGGCGGGCCATCGTCGTGCCGAACGCCGAGATCGCGCACCTCGCGCGGCTCGCCTTCGGGGTCGGCAACTACCGGCTCTTCTACGACGACCTCGACGCCGCCAAGCGATTCCTGCGCGATGCCAGTCCGTTCTCCCACGCCGACTGGAGGATCCGTGTCACCGAGGAAAGGCGGCTGCGCGAGCGCAGGTCGTCGCCGCGTGCCAGCGGCGGTCGCCGGGAGCGGGACGGCGTGACGGGCTGAATCCTTCCCTCGGACGGGCATCGGTCGGCCGGCGCGACGCCCGTGCTCTCCACGATTCGTTCACGAACGGGTCACGGTTCTCCCCGCGCCACGTCGTATCGTCATGACCCATGGGCGACGGCCTCGGGGCTTCCACGAGCATTCGAAGGGCCAGGCACTTGCGCCGGGCAGGCCGCTGGGTTCCGGGGGTCGTGGCGGCCGCCATCGGCCTCCTGCTGGGCGCTCAGGTGGCCGCCGCGGTTCTGCCGCCCCTGACCTCGCGCGACGAAGAGCGGCGGATCGTGCGCCCCGCAGGCGTGCCGGACGACGACGTGCTGCAAGGCAGCGGCGCGGTCATCGGCGAAGTGCGCTTCGTCCGGGTCAACGTGTTCGACCCCTCGATCGAGGCCGAGGACACCGCCCTCTTCCGGCTCGCCAACCGGATCCACATCGTGACCCGCGAATCGACGGTCGCCGCCCAGCTCCTCTTCCGCTCGGGCGACCGCTACGACGCCAGGCTGCTGAAGGAGTCCGAGCGGGTCTTGCGCACGCGCGAGTACCTGCGCGAGGCGCGCATCGTTCCGGTCTCGTACCACGACGGCGTCGTCGACGTCGAAGTCATCACCGTCGACACCTGGACGCTCAAGCCGGAAATCTCGTTCGGTCGCCAGGGCGGCAAGAACAGCTCCGGAATCGGTGTCGAGGAGCGCAACCTGTTCGGCACCGGCGGGCGCCTGGCCCTGAAGGCGAAGTCGGACGTCGACCGCACCTCGCACCTGCTCGAATACGGCGACAGCGCCTTCCTGGGCAGCCGCTGGCAGGTCGGCGCCCAGCTCGCCGACAACAGCGACGGCTATGCCCAGGTGCTCGATGTCCAGCTGCCGTTCTACGCGCTCGATTCGCGCTCGTCCGGCGGCATCCATCTGCGCAACGAGAAGCGCATCGACTCGATCTACGACTCCGGCAGCATCGTCGAGCAGTTCCAGACCCACGAGCGCGAGGCGACGGCGTTCGTCGGGTGGTCCGCCGGACTGAGCGGCGGATGGACGACGCGGTGGACGAGCGGACTCACGTTCGACGAACGGCGCGCCGATGCTCTGGTCTCCGACAACCCCGCCGCGCGGTTGCCGCAGGACCGCCGGCTCGTCTATCCGTGGATCGGCGTCGAAGTCGTCGAGGACGACTTCCGCGAGACGCGCAACCAGGACCAGATCGGCCGCACCGAAGACCTGGCGCTCGGCTGGCGGTCGAAGATCCGCCTCGGCGTCGCGACGCGAGCGCTCGGCTCGGACGAGCAGGCCATCGTCTTCGACGCGAGCGCCGCCAAGGGGATCCAGCAGACGCCGGCCCACACGCTGCTCTGGAACGCATGGGCCAACGGTCGGCTCGCCACGGGCGGTCTCGTCGATTCCGTGTTCGGCACGGCCGGCCGCTATTACTGGCGGCAGTCGCCGCGGCTGACGATGTTCGTCGGCGCGAGCGTCGAGCGCGGCGTCGGCCTCGACGTCGACAAGCAGCTGATGCTGGGAGGCGACAACGGCCTGCGCGGCTATCCGCTGCGCTACCGGACCGGGCAAGGCCGCTGGTTGCTGACGGTCGAAGAACGCGCGTTCACGGACTGGTATCCGTTCCGGCTGCTCAACGTCGGCGGCGCCGTCTTCTACGACGTGGGCGCCACGTGGGGCGAAAGCCAGGTGCCGGTGTCGCCGCCCCCCGCGTCGCCTCCAGCGAAGGTCCTCAACGACGTCGGCTTCGGACTGCGCTTGGGCAACAGCCGGTCCGCGCTGGGCAGCGTGGTCCACGTCGACCTCGCCTTCCCGCTCAACGGCGACCCGTCGATCAGCAAGGTTCAGCTCCACATCGAGGCCAAGCGGAGCTTCTGAGCCGCAAGACAAGCGGGTTGCAGCATCGCTGCCGTCACCGGGCACCGGCCGTGTCGACCGGGACCACGATCGAGCGATCCTTGACCCCGCAGCTCGTGCCTCTTAGCTCGTAGCTCGTAGCGCACGCGGCGCACGAGCAATGCGAGGACACGCAGCCGGGAGCTATCCTTGCGGGCGTGCCTGCGCGCTGTCGCCGCGCCCCGACTCGGTGGTGCCCGGCCCGCGAGGCAGAGCGCCCAAGACTCGCGGAGGGACATGATGTCCCGTCGACAAGCGTTGCTTCTTGATCACCTCGGAGACATCGATCGGCGCTCGCTTCTGAGCCTGGGCGCAGCCCTGGTCGTGCCGTGGCCTGCAAGCGCAGAACCCGTCCGAAGGATCGGGATCCTGGGCGATACGCCCGGACCCCAGTGGGACGCGTTCCGCGAGGCGATGCGAGACCTCGGATACGTCGAGGGAACCAACATCGCCTTGCTGGCCCGCTATTCCCTTGGCGATTCTTCCCGGTTCCCGGACCTCGCCGCCGAACTGGTCCATCAAAGGGTCGACGTCATCGTCGCCGAGGGTGGGCTTGCCACCGCTGCCGCGAAGAAGAGAACAAGTTCGATTCCGATCGTCATGACCATCGTGGGCGACCCCGTCGGCAGCGGGCTCGTCGAGAGCCTCTCGAGTCCGGGCGGGAATGTCACCGGCTCCACCTCTCTGGCATTCGATTTGACGGCCAAGCAATTGCAGCTGCTCAAAGAGCTGATGCCGACGCTCACCAACGTCGTGTTCCTATGGAACCCGAACGAGTCGTTCCACGCGCGTGCGATTCCACATGTCCAAGCTGCCGGTCGGGCATTGGAGATAAGGGTTCTCATGATGGAGGCGACGAACTTGGACGAACTGGACGACGTCTTCCGACGATTGGGGGCGACTCGCCCGGGAGCGGTGCTCATGCTGCCCAGCACGACGCTGGATGCGCAACAAAGCCGGAGCGCGGCACTTGCCACCAGAGAACGCTTGCCGGCGCTCTACAACAAGTCGGTCTTCTGCAGGGCAGGAGGTTTGATCTGCTACGGAGCGCGATACCTTGACTTCTTCCGGCGCGCCGCCGTTTTCGTGGATCGCATCTTCAAAGGCGAGAAGCCGGCGAATCTTCCTGTGCAGCAACCCACGGTGTACGACCTGGTCATCAACCTCAAGACTGCAAGGAGACTCGGGATCACCGTTCCAGACTCGATCCTGTATCGGGCCGATGAGGTGATCCAGTAGCGACACGAGGCTCTGAAGCAATCCGTCGCAGACGGCTGCTTCTGGCCGGCACCGCACCATCTCCACGAATCTGGTTGCGCCGTGGGCGCGAATGCGCGCCCTCGAGGGACGCTGAAGTCGGCGCCGCGGACGGCGCCTGCGGGGCCCAGGTCGCTGAGACTCGGAGCGCCCAATGCTGCGCCGCCAAGGGTCGCACGCATCGGACGGCTCAGCATTCCAACGTGGGTCCCCGACGGGTCACCAGATCCGCTTGGCCGTCCCCTGGAACACGTTGTTGGCCGGATTGGTCTGGATCATCTGGACCGTGTGGCCCTGAGGAGGATCGACGACGATCGCGAACGTCACGTTGTTCGGGTCGAGAAAGTGGACCGTGCCCGTGCAGTCGTCGTTGACCGTGTACAGCCCAGCCGCCCCCCCGGCGGGCGGCTGGGCGACCGCGCCGGTGTCTCCGAACGGATTGGCGACAGTGACGAATGGAGTGCTGAGCGTGCCATCCCCGTTGAAGTGGAGGACTTCGACGATCGCCTTCGGCACCCATGGCGTCCCCGGCCCGCTGCCCGGTGCACGCGTGAAGCCGCTCGCGGTGAAGACGTACTGCCCCTTCAGGATGTCGTCCCTGCATTTCTTCGCTGGGTCGGCCGCGGCGAGCCCGGGCAGGCACAGGACCAGCGGGAGGACGGCTGCAAGAGTCCTTTTCATTTGGGTTCCCTTTCTTCGAGAGAGCAGGTCGCGACATGCGCCCCTTCTCTCGCAGCGAACCCTACCGAGCGACGCCTGCCAGCAGATGTCACCCCGACGAATCGCCGAAATCGAGGCCTGGAACCGAAGAATCGACGACGAAATCGCGCTCTTCGCCTGACGCCCGCGGATCCTGGCGGATGCGTGTCGCTCACATCTGCCGGAACCGGTACGCGAACGCCTGGCTGACGCGCAGCGTTTCGCTCCGCTTCTTCAGCCGCACGACGACGTGGTCGGCAGCATCCCGGCCGATCGAATCGATCTCCTGCACGTTGACGATCGTCGACCGGTGGATCTGCCAGAACATCTGCGGGTCGAGCTGCTCGAGCAGATCCCTGATCGGAATGTGAATCAACGCGTCGCCGGCGGCGAGCGCCACCAGCGTGAACTTGGTGTCGGCCTGGAAGTAGCAGATCTCCTCGACCGTGATCATGCGGACGTTGGCGCCCCGTGACGCGGTGATCCAGCGCAGGTACGGCTTGGCCTTGGCGACGCGCGCGGCGAGCTGGGCCAGCACGTGGTCGAGGTTGGCGGGCGCGCTCGCGAGGCGCTCCTGCAGCCGTCTGCACGCGACCGCCAGGCGCTCCTCGCTGATCGGCTTGAGCACGTAGTCGACCGCGCCGGCATCGAAGGCCTGCGTCGCGTAGCTCGAATACGCCGTGACGAAGACGACGTGGCACCGTTCGCTCGCGTGGCGAGCGACGTCGATTCCTGACATCTCGGGCATCTCGACGTCGAGAAACATCAGGTCCGGTCGA
>DATIDZ010000410.1:0-13407 GCA_035456045.1 Caldimonas sp. | reverse complement strand
CGTCGCGACCGCGGTCGGCGGCGACGACATCAAGGCGCTGCGCCAGCAGGTCGTGCAGCTGAACCTGCAGAAGCAGGCCGCCTGGATCAACAACCAGCAGGACTGGCCCGACGTCTACGGCCTCGGCCCGGACGCGATCTTCGGCGTGTTCGGCACGACCTGGTACTACCGGCTCGACCTGCCGGGCGTCAAGGAGTTCGTCGCCGCCTACCAGAAGCAGGTCCCCGGCATGGCGATCCGGGTGCCCGGCAACGTCTACTACAACGGCTACATGGCGACGCGCGAGCTGCTGCGCGCGGTCGAGCGCGCCGGCACCACCAACAACCTCAAGGTCATCCAGGAGCTCGAGAACCTCAAGGTGAGCGCGAAGGACCGCATGCAGCACTTCGACGCCTACATGAACCCGGCGACGCACCAGATGCAGCAGACGATCTACATGGCGAGCTACAACGACAAGCCAGCCGAGAAGGATGACCTCTTCCGCATCCTCGCCCAGGTGCCGCCGCAGGAGGTCGAGGACAAGGACGCGCCCGGCCAGTGCAAGCTCGAGACGATGGCGGCGACGCCGAGCTACGAGCAGTGACCGTGGGCGCCGTCGTCGACCTGCTGCCGCACGTCGTCAACGGCGTCTCGCTCGGCCTGCTGTTCGCGCTGATGGCGCTCGGCTTCATGCTGATCGTCGGCGTGATGGAGACGATCAACCTCGCGCACGGGTCGCTGTTCGCGCTCGGCATGTACTTCGCGATCTTCCTCGTCACGCCCAGGCTCGGCTGGTTCCCGGAGACGCAGGCGGCGTACCTCGCGCTGCCGCTCGGCACGCGCTACGCGATCGCGCTGCTGTTCGCGCCGGTGCTCGTCGGCGTCTTCGGCATGGCGCTCGAGCTCTGCATGCGCCGCACCTACGGCAAGGACCCGCTCTACGGCCTGCTGCTCACCTTCGGCGCGGCGCTCGTGATCGAGGAGCTGATCCGCGTCGTCTGGGGCTCCGCC
Source organism: Caldimonas sp. (assembly GCA_035456045.1). Taxonomy (GTDB): domain Bacteria; phylum Pseudomonadota; class Gammaproteobacteria; order Burkholderiales; family Burkholderiaceae_C; genus Schlegelella_A. The sequence continues at coordinate 12,417 of DATIDZ010000410.1, read as the reverse complement.
GAGCGGCAGCTGCCGGTGCCGGCGCCGCTGACGGGCGCGGTGCTCATCGGCGACCTGTTGTACGCACGCTACCGCTTCTTCGCCGCCGGCTTCGCCTGCCTGATGATCGGCCTGCTCTGGTTCTTCCTCGAGAAGACGCCGTACGGCTCGATCGTCAAGGCGGGCGCGCACGACAGCGAGATGGTGCGCGCGCTCGGCATCAACCTCTCGCGCCTGCGCCTGTTCGTGTTCGCGCTCGGCGTCGGCCTGGCGGCGATCGCCGGCGTCGTCATGGCGCCGATCTGGGGCGTGCGGCCGCAGGTCGGCGTCGATGCGGTCGTGCCGGCGTTCCTCATCATCGTCCTCGGCGGCGTCGGCAGCCTGTGGGGCGCGGTCGCGGCCGGGCTGCTCGTCGGGCTCGCCGTCGGCCTCACCGGCGCCTATGCGTCGGAGTGGTCGTTGATGTCGATGTACCTGCTGTTCATCGCCGTCGTCACGTTCCGCTCGCGCGGCCTGTTCGGCAAGAAGAGCATCCTCGACACATGAACTCACGACCTCTCGACGGCAAGGTGGCGCTGGTGACCGGCGCCGGCGGAACCATGGGGCGTGCCGTCGTGCGGGCGCTCGTCGACGACGGCTGCCGCGTCGCCCTGGTCGACATCGCGGAGGCGGCGATGCAGGCGCAGGTGCGCGACCTCGGCCATCGCGTCGTCGCCGTGCCGTGCGACATCGGCGATGCCGGCGCGGTCGCCGCCGCCCACGCCGCCGTCGTCCAGGCGCTCGGCGAGGTCGACATCCTCGTCAACAACGCCGGCATCCTCTCCAACAACAAGCTCGAGGCGACGACGGTCGACGAATGGCGCCACGTCCTCGCCGCCAACCTCGACGGCGCCTTCTTCTGGTCGCAGGCGGTCGTGCCGTCGATGAAGGCGCGCCGCTGGGGCCGCATCGTCAACACCGGCTCGCTCGCCGCGAAGACCGGCGGCCTCACCGCCGGCACGGCCTACGCCGTCTCCAAGGGCGCGCTCGGCGCGCTCACGTTCTCGCTCGCGCGCGAGCTCGCGGCGCACGGCGTCACCGCCAACGCGATCGCGCCCGCCTACGTGCGGACGCCCATGGTCACCGAGCAGCTGGACGAGGAGCAGCGCCAGGCGCTGCTGCGCCAGATTCCGGTCGGCCGCTTCTGCGAGCCCGAGGAGTTCGCCCACGCCGTTCGCTTCCTCGCGTCGCCGCTCTCCGGCTTCATCACCGGCGAGATCCTCGATCTCAACGGCGGCTTGCTGATGGACTGACGGCGATGAGCGAACCGTCCACCCCGCCCGACTGCGCGCGCCTGCTCGCCGGCCGGGCGAGCCTCGCCGGCCGTTGCGCGTTCGTCCCGGGCGGCTACGGCGGCATCGGTGCGGCGATCGCGTGGGGCTTGGCGCTCGCGGGCGCCCGCGTCGCCGTCGCCGGACGAAGCGACGCCAAGGCCGAGGCGCTCGCCGGCGCCCTGCGCGCCGCGGGACACGACGCGATCGGCGTCGCGATGGACGCGCACTCGACGGAAAGCATCCGCGCCGCGATCGACGCCGTCGCCGGCCGCTTCGGCGGCCTCGACCTGCTCGTCAACTGCGTCGGCATCCAGCGCGAGGAGCGCCACGCCGACGTCACCGAGGCGGCGTTCGACGAGATCGTCCAGGTCAACCTGAAGGCCGCCATGTTCATGAGCCAGGCCGCCGCGCGCCACCAGGTCGCGGCGGTCGCCGCCGGCCGCGCGCCGGGCCGCCAGGTTCACCTGCTCTCGGTGCGCGCCCAGCTCGGCATGCGCGACCGAGGCTACTCGGCCTACTGCGCGACCAAGGGCGCGCTCGTCATGCTGATCAAGCAGCACGCGGTCGAGCTGTCGGCGCACGGCATCACCGTCAACGGCGTCGCGCCGACCGTCGTGCGCGGCGACATGGGCGCGCACTGGCTCGCCGACCCGGCGACGCGCGGACCGCTCCTCGCGCGCATCCCGCTCGGCCGCGTCGCCGAGCCGGAGGACGTCGTCGGTCCGGTGCTGTTCTTCTGCAGCCCGGCGGCGTCGTTCGTCACCGGGCAGGTGCTCTACGTCGACGGCGGCATCACCGCGACCCAATGAGCGCCGGTTGTTCGGACAACCTTCGTCAATCCCTGATTGAGAGCGCCTGAGGCATCCGATATGTTTCACGACCGGCAGAGATGCCGCCCTCCATCGCACCGGAGACCTTCATGAAGAGACGTCATTTCGCACCGCTCGGCGCGGCTCTGCTCGGCCTCGCGGCCGTCGTCGGCGCAACGGCCTTCGCCCAGACCAAGGTCGTCTGGAAGGCGTCCGACGTGCACCCGCTCGGCTATCCGACGGTCGAGGCGATCGTTCGCATGGGCAAGAAGCTCGAGGCAGCGACCAACGGCCGCATCTCGATCCAGATGTATCCGTCGATGCAGCTCGGCGGCGAGAAGGAGATGATCGAGCAGGCGCAGGTCGGCGCCCTGCAGATCGCGCGCATCTCGGTCGGCGCGATGGGGCCGGTCGTCGACGATCTCAACGTCTTCAACCTGCCGTTCATCTTCCGCGACGAAGCGCACATGCGAAAGGTGATCGACGGCCCGATCGGCGCCGAGCTGCTCGACAAGATCAACTCGAATCCGGCCTCGCGCATCGTCGCCCTCGGCTGGATGGACGCGGGCGTGCGCAACGTCTACGGCAAGAAGCCGGTGCCGACGCCGGCCGACCTCAAGGGCCAGAAGATCCGCATGATGGGCAACCCGATCTTCGTCGAGACGATGAACGCGATGGGCGGCAGCGGCGTCGCGATGGGCTTCAACGAGCTGTACGCCGCGCTCGAGACCGGCGTCGTCGACGGCGCCGAGAACAACCCGCCGACGCTGCTCGCGCAGAACCACTACCTCGTCAGCAAGGTCTACACGCTGACCGGCCACCTCATCATTCCCGAGATCTTCATCTTCTCGAAGCGGACCTGGGACGGCCTCTCCGCCGACGACCAGGCGCTGCTCAAGAAGCTCTCGCGCGAGGCGCAGTTCGAGCAGAGAAAGCTCTGGGACGAGAAGACGGTGACGGCGGAGGCCGACCTCAAGGCCAAGGGCGTCACCTTCGTCCCCGCCGACAAGGCCGCGTACTACAAGGCGACGCAGCCGATCCGCGACAAGTACGGCGTCAAGTACGCCGCGTTGCTCAAGCGCATCGAAGAGACGAAGTAGCGCGCCCATGAGGGCCGCCTACGCGGCCGCCATGGAGCGGCTCTACCTGGCGTGCATCGTCGTCTCGGCGACGGCGCTGGTCGCGATCACGATCGTCATCCCGTACGGCGTGTTCATGCGCTACGTCATGGGCTCCGCGTCGAGCTGGCCGGAGCCGTTCTCGGTGCTGGCGATGGTGCTGTTCTCGTTCGTCGGCGGGGCGGCGGCGTACCGCGCCAACGTCCACATCGCGGTGCAGATGCTGACCGACGCGGTGCCGGCGCCGGCGCGGCGGGCGCTGCTCCTCCTCGCCGACCTGGCGATGACGGCGACCGCGCTCTTCATGATCGTCTACGGCACCCAGCTCGTGCGCGCGACCTGGAACCAGACGATCGCCGAGTTCCCGACGCTCTCGGTCGGCATCACCTACCTGCCGATCCCGGTCGGCGGCCTGTTCACGCTGCTCTTCATCGTCGAGCGCCTCTGGCTCGGCATGCCGCCGCCGAGCTCGGTGATGTACCGCGACCAGCCGCTCGCGCCCGAATGACGATGCGCCGATGATCGACATCGTCATCCTCCTCGGCGCTTTCGTCGCGCTGTGCATGATCGGCATGCCGGTCGCCTACACGCTCGGGCTCGCGGCGATCCTCGGCGCGCTCTGGATCGACGTCCCCCTCGAGGCGGTGATGATCCAGGTTTCGAGCGGCGTCAACAGCTTTTCGCTGCTCGCGATCCCCTTCTTCGTGCTGGCCGGCGCGATCATGGCCGAGGGCGGCATGGCGGTGCGCCTGGTCAACCTCGCGCGCATCTTCGTCGGCGCGGTGCGCGGTGGCCTGGCGCTCGTCAACGTCATCGCCTCGACCTTCTTCAGCGGCGTCTCGGGATCGTCCGTCGCCGACACCGCCTCGATCGGCTCGGTGCTGATCCCGCAGATGGTCAAGCAGGGCTACCCGAAGGTCTTCTCGACCAACGTCACGATCTGCGGCTCGGTGCAGGCGGTGCTGATCCCGCCGTCGCACAACGCGGTGCTCTATTCGCTCGCCGCCGGCGGCACGATCTCGGTGGCGTCGCTGTTCCTCGCCGGCGTGTTGCCCGGCCTGCTGTTCGGCGCCTGCGTCATGGGCCTGTGCCTGCTGCTGTCGTACCGGCGCGGCTACCCCAAAGGCGAGCCGGTGACGCTGCGCCAGGCGGGGAAGATCGCCGTCGAGGCGATCTGGGGCCTGGTCACCGTCGTCATCATCCTCGGCGGCATCCTCTCCGGCGTCTTCACGCCGACCGAATCGGCCGCGGTCGCGTGCCTGTACGCGTTCGGCATCACGATGTTCGTGTACCGCGACTACCGCTGGGCCGAGCTGCCGATGCTGCTGCATCGCGTCACCAAGATGGTCGCGATGGTGATGATGCTGATCGGCTTTTCTGCCGCCTTCGGCTACATGATGGCGCTGATGCAGGTGCCGGCGCGCGCGACCCAGTTCTTCATCGCCATCGCCAGCAACAAGTACGAGCTGCTGATGATGATCAACGTGCTCCTCATCCTGCTCGGCACCTTCATGGACATGGCGCCGATGATCCTGATCTGCACGCCGATCCTGTTGCCGGTGATCCTCAAGTTCGGCATCGACCCGGTCCACTTCGGCATGATCCTGCTCGTCAACTCCGGCATCGGCCTGATCACGCCGCCGGTCGGGCCGACGCTGTTCGTCGGCTGCGCGATCGGCAAGGTGACGATGGAGGAGGTGTCGCGCGAACTCTGGCCGTTCTATGGCGCGATGTGCGCGGCCCTCCTCGTCGTCACGTACGTGCCGGCGCTGTCGCTGTGGCTGCCGCACCTGCTGGCGCGCTAGCGGCACGGCGGCGCGCGAACTCGGCGAACCACTCGACGCTTTCCGGGTTGGCCATCGCGTCGACCTTGAAGACGTCGCCCGCCGGCGCGCCGAGGAGCAGCTTCTTGACCGGCAGCTCCATCTTCTTGCCCGACAGCGTGCGCGGCAGGGACGCCACCTGGAAGATCTCGTTCGGCACGTGGCGCGCCGAGAGCGCCGCCTTGATGGCGCCCTTCAGGCGCCGCGTCAGCGCGTCGTCGAGCGCGACGCCTTCGCGCAGGACGACGAAGAGCGGCATGTAGCTGTCGCGGCCGAGGTACTCGAGGTCGACGACGAGGCTGTCGAGCACCTCCGGCAAGGCCTCGACGGCGCGGTACAGCTCGGCCGTTCCCATGCGGATGCCGTGGCGGTTGATCGTCGCGTCGCTGCGCCCGTAGATGATCGCGCCGCCCTTCGGCGTGATGCGCAGCCAGTCGCCGTGGCGCCAGATGCCGGGGTACATGTCGAAGTAGCTGTCGTGCAGGCGCCGGCCGCCCGGTCCCGGCGGATCGTCGCCCCAAAAATAGAGCGGCATCGACGGCATCGGCTTCGTGCACACGAGCTCGCCGACCTCGTCGACGAGGCTGCGCCCGCGCCCGTCCGCGTCGGGCTCCGACCACGCCTCGACGGCGGCGCCGAGGCAGCGGCACTGCATCTCGCCGTCGATGACCGGCAGCGTGCGCAGGCCGGCGATGAAGCCGCCCGCGAAGTCGGTGCCGCCGGAGACCGACGTGAGCCACACGGGCCTGCCGTCGACCGGCGGCACGTGCTCGCGCAGCCAGCGGTAGCTCTCGATGGCGAGCGGCGAGCCGGTCGAGCCGAGCGCGCGCAGGCGCGACAGGTCGCCGGCGCTCTTCGGCTCGATGCCCGCCTTCTCGCAGCTCGCGTAGAACGCGGCGCCGGCGCCGAAGAACGTCGCGCCGGTCGCCGCGACGAAGCGCCAGAGCGTCGTCCAGTCGACCTCGCGCTGGTCGCCCGCCAGGCTGCTGCTCGGCCCGGCCGGACTGCCGTCGTAGATGCAGACCGTGGCGCCGCCGAGCAGCGCCGACATCTGCGAGTTCCACATGATCCAGCCGGTCGTGCTGTACCAGTGATAGCGGTCGCCGCCGACGACGCTCGGGCCGCAGTCGTTGTGCAGGGTGCCGAACTTGAGCGCCTCCAGCATCACGCCGCCGTGGGAGTGAACGATCGCCTTGGGCAGGCCGGTGGTGCCGCTCGAGTAGACGATCCACAGCGGATGCGCGAACGGCACGGCGCGCGGCGCGATCGTCCACTCTCCGGCGACGAGCGCGTCGAAGTCGTGGACCCGGCGCGAAGCCGACGCGAGCGCAGCGCCATCGGCCGCGGCGTCGAGGCCGCGCCAGAAGACGACATTGCGAACGCTCGGCAGCTCGGCGACGACATCGCGCAGCAGCGCCGTGCGGTCGTGTTCGACGCCGCCGTAGCGATAGCCGTCGCAGGCGACCAGGACTTTCGGCTCGATCTGGCGGAACCGGTCGAGCACGGCGAGCGGCCCCATGTCGGCCGAGCACACCGACCAGATCGCGCCGAGGCTCGCGCAGGCGAGAAAGGCGACGGCCGTCTGCGGCACGTTCGGCATGAACGCCGCGACGCGATCGCCCCGCCCGACGCCCATCGCGTCGAGTGCGGCCGCGAACGCGCCCACCTGGCGGCGCAGCTCGGGCCAGGCGATCTCCTGCGTGTCGCCCTCGACGTGCATCGCCTCGTCGCGGAAGACGATCGCCGGGTGGCCGGCGGCGTGCGACGCGTCCGCATGGCGGAACGCCTGCGCCGCGTAGTTGACCTGGGCGCCGGGAAACCATGTCGCGCCCGGCATCTTCTCCTCCACCAGCACGCAGGTGTGCGCCGTCGGCGAAGCGATGTCGAAGTAGTCCCAGATCGATTGCCAGAACGCCGTCAGGTCGTCGCACGACCAGCGCCAGAGTCGGTCGTAGCCTTCGTTCGTGGTCGCGTCGAACTCCAGCCCGCGCTGCTCGCGCAGCCAGCGCGTGTAGCGCAGGATGTGCGGCTCGGGCAAGGCCACGGCGCTCCCTTCAGGCGAGCGACTTGGCGCGCATCGCCCCGTCGACCTCGATGTAGTGCCAGCACTGGTTGCGGAAGAACGGCTGTCGGTAGCCGGCGATCCAGGGGCGCGAGAAGTCGTTGTAGATGCGGTGCACGTGAATGCGGTAGGGCATGTAGGCGACGACGAGCTCGCTCGCCTTGCGGAACAGCGCCAGGCGCTCGGGCCCGTCGGGAAGGTCGAGCATGCGCCGGTAGATGTCGTCGAAGGCGGGCAGCTTGAAGCGGGCCAGGTTGTTCTGGCCGAACGAGGGGCCGTACATGTACTCGAGCAGGTTCTGGCCGTCGGGGTCCGTCGCGGTGCTGCCAAGGAACCACATCTGCAACGCGCCCGAACGCGCCTTCTTCATGTGCTCGGCCCACTGCGCGGTCTCGAAGACCATCCGGACGCCGATCGCGGCCGTGCTGCGTTGCCAGTTCTCGTTGTACTGGCGATAGATCTGGTCGGGCTCCGTCGACATGGTGAGAACGAGCGGCGAGCCGTCGGGCTGCTCGCGCCAGCCGTCGCCATCGCGGTCGACGTAGCCGTAGACGTCGAGCAAGGCCTTCGCGCGTGCGAGGTCGTGATCGCTGTTGTTCGTTCGCAGCGCCGAATCGAAACCGTAGGTGCCCGGCGCCATCGGCGCCTGCGCCGGAATCGCCTGGCCGCGGCGGATGATCCTGATCTCGTAGTCGATGTCATACGCGAGATGGACCGCCCGCCGCAGGGCGACCTTCGTCGGCGTGTACCCGCCGACGACCGGGTCTTCCATATTGAAGTACGACAGGGCGACGTCTGAATTGAGGTAGCGCTGCAGGCGGATGCCCTGCTTCTCGAGATTCGGCGCGAGCTTGCCGTTCGGCGCCGCGATCGGCACCAGCTCGGGCGGGACGCGCGCGAAGTCGGCCTGGCCGTTGAGGAAGCTCAGCCAGCGCGGCTGGTTCTCCTGGACGACCGCGATCTCGACGCCGTCGTTGAGCGGCAGGCGCCGGCCGTTGAAGCGCCTGGCCCATGCGCTCGCCTCGGCGTCGCGAGGATCGGGGTCGCTGCGATAGCGAACGTCGCGATAGGCCGGGTTCTTCTCCAGCACGATGCGAGAGCTGCGCCGCCACGACTTGAGCCGGTACGGCCCGGTGCCGACCGGATGCGCCATCAGGTCGTCGCGATACGCCTCGATGACCTCGCGAGCGACCGCGGCGTAGGTACTCGACGCCAGCGTCGTCGCGAAGCGCGGCCGCGACTTCGCCAGCGTGAACTGGAGCGTGTAGCGGTCGAGGGCACGCAGGCCCTCGGCGAGGCTGTCGTAGTCGAACGGGCTCCTGTCGCGCAGCGCGCGCGCCCGCAGGTCCTCGAGGCCGAGGATGCCGTCCTCGGCGAGCGCGGTGTACGCGGGGCTCTTGAAAGCCGGGTCGTAGATGCGCTTGAAGGAATACACGTAATCCGCAGCGACGAGCTCGCGCGGCCTGCCGTTGAACGCGGCGTCGTCGGCGAACCGGATGCCGCGCTGCAGCCGCACCGTCCACACCTTGAAGTCGGCGGAGACCTCCGGCATCGCCTCCGCCGTGAGCGGCACCAGTCGCACGGGCGTCGCAAGCGGGTCGTAGCCGAGGATCGACTCGAAGATGTGCGCGTGGACTCGGTTCGAGTAGAGGTCGCTCACCTGTGCCGGGTCGAATCCGGTCTCGGCGGACTCGAACAGGACGCGCAGGATGTTGGCGTCGGCAGCGGTCTCGCTCTGGTCGGGCGCCGCGAGCGCGTGCGCCGACGCGAGGAGGCCGGCGCTGCCGACCGTGAACCGGCGCCGGTCGATGCCGCTCGTCATGCGGTCACGCCTTCTTCGCCGTGGCCGCGGGCGGCCCGTCGTCGATGTCGACGTAGTGCCACCAGTCCTGCCAGAACACCGGCCGCCGGTAGCCGACGACGCGCCGCTGCGTCATGTCGAGCGAGACGCGATTGAGCACGTACTTGTACGGCATGTAGGCCAGCCCGATCCGCTCGGCGTCGCGAAACGCCGCGAGCCGCTCGGGGCCGTCGGGCAAGGTCTGCAGCTTGTCGTAGAGCCTGTCGAGCGCCGGCAGGCGCACGCGTCCCATGTTCTGGCCGCCGATCTGCCGGCTGTCGTACTTCTGGAAGGAGCCGCTCGAATCGGGCGACGCCGAGGAGCCGCCGACCGACCACACCTGGTACGTGCCCGAGCGCGCCGACTTGAGGTTCTCGGGCCACTGCGCGATCGCGAGCTGGATCCGGATGCCGAGCACCTTCATGCAGTTGTTGAGCACCTCGGCGATCTTGCGGTCGCGCGCCTGCGCCTGCGTCGAGACGCGCAGCACGAGCGGCGAGCCGTCGGGCCGCTCGCGCCAGCCGTCGCCGTCCCGGTCGACGAAGCCGTAGAGATCGAGCAGCGCGCGCGCCCGCGCCGGGTCGTAGTCGCCGCACTCGGTCTTCAGCTTCGGGTCGTACGCCGACGTGTGGGGCAGCGTCGGTCCCTGCGCCACCGTGCCGAGGCCCATGTAGGCGTAGTCGATGACCTTCTTCGAATCGAGCCCGAGGCCGATCGCCCTGCGCAGCGCGACCTGCGCCGGCGTGTAGCCGCCGACCACCGGGTCGTCCATGTTGAAGAGGTAGAAGTTGCTCGCCGCCTCGACGATCGGATAGCCGCGGATGCCCTTCTTGGCGAGGTTCGGCGCGACCTTGCCGTTGGGCATCGCCTGCGGCGCGAACTGGTAGCCGACGCGGTAGGCGACGTCCGCCTCGCCGTTGACGAACGAGAGCCAGCGCGGCTGCTCTTCCTCGATGATCGAGATCTCGACGCGATCGACCATCGGCAGGCGGCGTCCCCTGAAGCGCGCGAGCAGGGCCTGGCCCTCGGCATCGTCGGCCGCGGGCTCGGCGTCGTAGAGCATCTCGCGGAAGTCGGGGTTGCGCTCGAGGGCGATGAGCGAGCTTCGCCGCCACTGCGCGAGCTTGAACGGACCGGTGCCGACCGGGTGCGCCTCGGCTTCGGCGCCGTAGAACTCGAACACCTCGCGTGCGACGGCCCCGTAGAGGTCGCCGGCGGCCAGCGTCTGGTCGAACCTCGGCCGCGCGTCCTTCAGCGTGAAGCGGATCGTGTAGCGGTCGATCGCGCGGATGCCTTCGATCTCCTGGTCGTAGTCGAACGGCTTCTTCTGCTCGAGCGCGCGCTGGCGCAGCTCGGGCAGGCCGAGGTAGCCCTCGGTTTCCATCCCCGACCAGACCGGGCTCTTGTTGGCCGGATCGGCGAAGCGCTTCCACGCGTAGACGTAGTCCTGGGCGACGAGCTCGCGCCGCTTGCCCTTGAACGCCGGATCGCTGGCGAAGAAGATGCCCGGGCGCACCCGCGCCGTCCACACGCGGTAGTCGTCCGAGTGCTGCGGCGGGCCGTCCGCGGTGAGCGGCTTGATCTTCACCGGCCGCGCGAGGTGGTCGTAGGTGTAGAGGCCCTCGAAGATGTGCGGCGTGAGCGTGCGCGAATAGAGGTCGTTGATCTTGGCCGGGTCGAGGCTCGTCTCGGCCACTTCGAACGCATAGCGCAGCACCTTCGGCGCGACCGGCGAGCCGACGCCGTCGTCGGCCGCCCACGCCAGATGCGGGACCAGCCCGCCTGCGGCAGCGCCGGCGACGACGGTTCGACGGGTGATCGGCATGTCTCAGTCCCCCTTGACTGCGAGCGTCGTGGTCATTTCGTCCGCCGCGCCTTCTCGGCCAGGTCGACGTCGACATAGCGCCAGAACTCGCGCAGGAAGACGTTGCGGTGGTAGCCGACGACCCACGGCTGCGCCAGGTCGGTCCAGATGCGATGCACGTGCGCCTTGTAAGGCATGTAGGCGATCAGGATCTCCTTCATTCGCGTCATCACCTGCAGACGCTCGGGTCCGTCGGGCAGCGAGCGCTGGAGGCGGAACAGGCGGTTGTACTCGGCGAGGTCGAAGCGGGCGTGATTGGCCTGCCCCTTGTCGGGGCCGTCGCCGAGGACGAGGAACTGTTCGCCGTCGGGGCCGCCGCTCCAGCCGACACCCCACATCATCAGCTTGCCGGCGCGCGACGCCTTCAGGTTCTCGGGCCACTGCGCGGTCTTGAAGACGATGCGGACGCGGATCGCGTCCATGTTCTTCTGCCATTGGGTGATGAGCTGGCGGCTCAGCTCGTCGGGCTGGGTCGCGTACTCGAGGACGAGCGGCGCGCCGTCGGGCAGGTCGCGCCAGCCGTCGCCGTCCTTGTCGGTGTAGCCGTACAGGTCGAGCAGCGCCTGCGCCTTGCCGCGGTCGAAGGTGCCCATCTCGCTGCGGAACGCCGGGTCGTATCCGTACAGGCCGGGCGCCATCACCGACTGCGCCGGAATCGCCTGGCCGCGCTGGACGACGCGGATCTCCTCGTCGACGTTGACGGCGAGCGCGATCGCCCGGCGCAGCGCGACCTTCTCCGCGGTGTATCCGCCGACCAGCGGGCTCTCCATCGCGAAGTACGACATCCGCGCGTCGTTGCGCAGGTAGCGCACCTCGTAGATGCCCTGCTTGGCGAGGTTCGGCGCGACCTTGTTGTTCGGGATCGCGGTGTAGGTGAAGTCCTCGGGCACCTGCTCGATGACGTCCATCTCGCGGTTCACGAACGCCAGCCAGCGCGGCTGCGGCTGCTCGATGACGCTGACCTCGATGCGGTCGATCATCGGCAGCTTGCGCCCCGCGAGCCGCTTCACGGCCGCCTGCGCCAGCGGATCGTCGCCCGGCGCGTCCTCGCTGTAGAAGACGTCGCGGTAGTTCGGGTTCTTCTCGAAGGCGATGCGCGAGCTGCGCCGCCACTCGGCCAGCCGATAGGGCCCGGTGCCGACCGGGTGCTCCATGATCTTGTCGCCGTAGAACTCGACCACCTCGCGCGCGACCGCGCCCGTCCGCGCCGGGTCGCTCAGCTCGTCGGTGAAGCGCGGGTTGGGCTCGGCGAGCTTGATCTGGATCGTGTAGCGGTCGATGGCGCGAAGGCCCTCGACCGGCTTGTCGTAGTCGAAAGGCGTCTTGTCGCGCAATGCGGCCTGGCGCATGTCGTCGAGGCCGACGATCCGGTTGTTGTTGAGCGAGGTGTAGGTCGGGCTCTTCCAGCGCGGATCGAAGTGGCGCTTGATCGAGTAGACGTAGTCCGCCGCGGTGAGCTCGCGCCTGACGCCCTTGAACGCCGGGTCGTCGCTGAAGTAGATGCCGGGCTTGACGCGGATCGTGAAGGTCTTGAAGTCGGCCGATGCTTCCGGCAGCGCAACGGCGGTGTTGGGGCGCAGGCGCACGGGGCGGGCGAGGAATTCGTATT
>DATIDZ010000409.1:0-14504 GCA_035456045.1 Caldimonas sp. | reverse complement strand
CATCGTCGAGCGCTTCTTCGGCGTGGCGCTCGCGGAGGAGCTCGCCTCGGCCGGCCGGCAGGTCGACCTCGTCGCCGCCAACAACGTGCTCGCGCACGTGCCCGACATCAACGACTTCGTCGCCGGCTTCACCGCGCTCCTCAAGCCCGGCGGCGTCGCGACCTTCGAGTTCCCGCACCTCCTGAGGCTGCTGCAGGAGAACCAGTTCGACACCGTCTACCACGAGCACTACTCGTACCTGTCGCTCGGCGCGGTGATGCGCGTGTTCGAGCGCAACGGCCTGGCCGTCTTCGACGTCGAGGCGCTCTCGACGCACGGCGGCAGCCTGCGCGTCTTCGCGCAGCGGCGCGACACCGGGCGGCACGTGACGACCGATGCCGTGCAGCGCATCCTGGGCGACGAAGCCGCGGCCGGCCTGACGACCGCCGCGGGCTACGACGGATTCCAGGCGCGCATCGACAAGGTCAAGGACGACTTCGTGTCGTTCCTGATCGAGGCGCGCCGCGCCGGCCGCAAGGTCGTCGCGTACGGCGCCGCGGCCAAGGGCAACACGCTGATGAACTACGCGGGCGTCCGGCCCGACCTGATCGCCTACGTCGTCGATCGCAACCCGGCCAAGCAGGGCCGCTACATGCCGGGCAGCCGCATCCCGATCGTCGACGAGGCGCGCCTGCGCGCGGATCGGCCCGACGACGTCGTGCTGCTGCCGTGGAACCTGCGCGAGGAGCTGATGGCGCAGCTTGACTACGTGAGGGGATGGGGCGGACGCTTCGTCACCGCCGTTCCCGAGCTGAGGTGCGCGCCGTGAAGGTGGCGGTGAGCGGCGCGGGCGGCTTCGTCGGTCGCCACGTCGTCGCCGCGCTCGAGCGCGCCGGCGTCGAGCCCATGCTCTGGGTGCGGCCGTCGTCGCCGCCGTCGACGTCGCGCCATCGGGTCGCGCGCATCGACGTCGAAGAGCCGCCGGCGCAGACGTTCGACGTGCTCGGCCGCCCCGACGTTCTCATCCACCTCGCCTGGGGCGGGCTGCCCCACTACCCGTCGCTGCATCACTTCGAGCGCGAGCTGCCCGCGCATTACGCGCTGCTCAAGCGCCTCGTCGAGGAGGGCCTCTCGACCGTGGTCGTCGCCGGCACCTGCTTCGAGTACGGCATGCAGTCGGGGCCGCTCGCCGAAAGCCTCGCTCCCGCGCCCGCGAACCCGTACGCGCTCGCCAAGGATGCGCTGCGCCGCCAGCTTCAGGAACTGCAGCGCGAGCGGCCGTTCGCCTTGACCTGGGCGCGCCTCTTCTACCTCTACGGCGAAGGCCAGGCCGAGACCTCGCTGTGGTCGCAGCTGCGCCGCGCGGTCGCTGCGGGCGCCGCGACGTTCCCCATGTCGGGCGGCGAGCAGCTGCGCGACTACCTTCCGGTCGAGCTCGCCGCCGACCACCTCGTCGCGCTCGCCCTGCGATGTCGCGAGCACGGCGTCGTCAACGTCTGCTCGGGGCAGCCGATCTCGGTGCGATCGCTGGTCGAGGGCTGGCTCGCGGCGAACGCCTGGTCGATCGGCCTCGACCTCGGCCGCTATCCCTATCCGGCGCACGAGCCCATGGCGTTCTGGGGCGACGCGACCAAGCTCAGGCAGTGCCTGCGCGCCGAATGAGCGCCGCCGGCGACACGGTGCGCGAGGTGTATCGCGCCGAGCAGTTGCCGGTGCTGCAGAACCGCATGTTCGCGAGCGCCGAGGCGGCGCGGGCGTGCGCGCGCGGCGACGTCGTGCTCGTCCAATCGGCGCAGACCGGGCTGGTGTTCAACCGCGCGTTCCGGCCGGAGCTGGTCGAGTACGACGCCGACTACCAGAACGAGCAGGGGCTCAGCGCGGCGTTCGCGCGCCATCTCGATGCCGTGCTCGACGTCGTGCGCCGCCACTTCGGCGGCAGGAGCCTGGTCGAGGTCGGCTGCGGCAAGGGGCTCTTCCTCGAGCGCCTGCTCGGCGCGGGCTTCGACGTCACCGGCCTCGATCCGACCTACGAAGGGTCGAACCCGCGCGTCATCCGCAAGTTCTTCACGCCCGAGGTCGGCATCCGCGCCGAGGGAATCGTGCTGCGCCACGTCCTCGAGCACGTGCCGGGTCCGGTCGCGTTCCTGGGTGGCCTGCGCGAAGCCAACGGCGGCCGGGGCACGATCTACATCGAGGTGCCGTGTCTCGACTGGATCGCGTCGCACCACGCCTGGTTCGACATCTTCTACGAGCACGTCAACTACTTCCGCCGCGTCGACTTCGAGCGCATGTTCGGCACGGTGCACGAGTCGGGGCACTCGTTCGCCGGCCAGTACCTCTACGTCGTCGCCGACCTGGCGACGCTGCGCGCGCCGCGCCGGCCCGACGGCGATGTCTTCGACCTCCCGCCGGGGTTCCTGTCGGCGATCGACGAGAGCCGGGAGCGCCTGCGCGCCGGCGGCGGCGCTGCCCGCGCGATCTGGGGCGGCGCATCGAAGGGCGTCATCTTCGCGCTGCTGATGGAGCGCGCGGGCGTCGCCATCGACACGGTCATCGACATCAACCCCGCCAAGCAGGGCCGCTACCTGGCGGCGACCGGCCTGCGCGTGCAGTCGCCCGAGGAGGCGATGGCGCACCTGCCCGCCGGCGCCGACGTGTTCGTGATGAACAGCAACTACCGCGAGGAGATCGAGGCGCTGACCGCGCACCGGTTCCACTGCATGACGATCGAACGAGGGAACCCACCATGACGGAATTCGAACGCGAGGTCGCCGACCGCATCGCCGCCAACGGCACCGACCAGCCGCTGCAAGCCGCGGCGCACGGCTTCATGACGGCGTCGATCGCCGCCAAGTACTCGTACAACTTCTCCTGGCTCGGCCGTCCGATCATCCAGTATCCGCAGGACATCGTCGCAATGCAGGAGCTGATCTGGTCGCTGCAGCCCGACCTCATCGTCGAGACCGGCATCGCGCACGGCGGGTCGCTGATCTTCTCGGCGTCGATGCTCGAGCTCAACGCCGCGTGCGGCGGCCCGGGCGACGCGCGCGTCGTGGGCGTCGACATCGACATCCGCGCCCACAACCGCGCCGCGATCGAGGCGCACCCGATGATGAGGCGGATCACGATGATCGAGGGCTCGAGCGTCGCGCCCCAGGTCGTCGCCGCCATCCGCGCCCACACTGTCGGCAGGAAGACCGTGCTGGTCTGCCTGGACAGCAACCACACCCACGACCACGTCCTCGCCGAGCTCGAGGCGTACGCGCCGATGACGACCGTCGGCAGCTACTGCGTCGTCTTCGACACCATCGTCGAGGACCTGCCGCAGGCGCTGAGCGGCGACCGCCCGTGGGGCCCGGGCGACAACCCGAAGACGGCGGCGCGCAAGTTCCTCGCCGGCCATCCGGAGTTCGAGATCGACCGGCGCATCGATCGGCAGCTGCTGATCGGCGTCGCACCCGAGGGCTACCTCAAGCGAGTGCGCTGAGGTGACGGCGCGCGGCGACGGCCTGGCCTACGGCTGCCTGACGCATGTTCCGCTGACGACCGACTTCCCGGCCTTCGTCGAGCCCATCCTGCTCGGCGAAGCGCAGAAGGAGGGCGGACTCAACCTGCGCGACCTCGCGCCCGAATGGGAGCCGTACCACCCGATCCTCGGCGGGCTCGCGGGAACGTTCGCGATGAAGAACCACGTCCTGCGCAGCCACCCCGGCGCGGCGCAGGTGGGCCTCTGCCAGTACCGCAAGTTCGTGTCGAACCGGCGCATCAGCCGCAGGGTCGCGCCGAGCTACCGGTCGATGGACCTCGTGTCGCGGCGCAGCGTGTCGCGCGGCCTGCTCGACGAGGTGATGCGGCCGCGGGCGGACTGGCTCGTCGCCCGTCCGCTGCGGCTTCCGAACTGGCGCAAGCACAGCGACTACCTCGAGCAGTACGGCCGCGTCCACTACCCGCAGGACCTGCTGCGATTCGCCGCCGAGGCGGTCGAGCAGCAGTTGCTCGAGCGCACCGTGGCGGCCCGATTCCTGGGCGAGGAGCTGATGCTGCCGGGCGGCATCGAGCTCGGCGTCTTCCCGGCGCCGTTCTGGCTGCGCAGCGTCACCGCGATCGAAAGCGTCGTTCGCGCCTGCGTCAAGCGCTACGACGTGGTGCGCGAAGGCTACGACGCGCGCGCCTGGGCGTTTTGCGTCGAGCGGCTCGGCAGCTACCTGGTGCTTCGCGAGCTGCGCAGCCTGCCGGGGGTCGGGCTGCGCCTGTTCGGGAGGGATTGGGCGAGCCCGAGCCACTGGTCGCGTCGATTCGCGGGACGCCTCAACCTGCTGACGGACGACAGCGACGACTACGTGATCGGCGCCTGAATCGCTAGGCCGCGGGTCGGTCTGCGTCGCGCCCGCGGCCGGCCCGCAGTCGCAATGCCGTCGTGCTCGCCTGCAGCCACTTGGCGAGGCGCCACGTCGGCGTCGGGCCGCCCGCCATCAGCAGCGCCTGCAAGCGTCCGAGCGCCGAGCTCGCGCCGTAGAGCCGGTCCAGGTACGCCTGGCGCACGCGCAGCGGCTCGAGCGCCGTGGCGACCGCATCGCCGCAACCGGCGACGATCGCGTCGCGCATCAGCTGCTCGCGCTCGGCGATCTCCTGGCGCAGTCGCCGGATGCGCCACGCGCGCACCTGATCCACCGATCGCCGCGAAGGCCGCGCCGAGACGCCGCCGCGTCGGTAGCGCACGAGCGGTGCATCGACCGTCACCGCGCCGCCGGAGGCGATCGCGCGGAACACCATGATCTGGTCCTCGTGATGGACCTGCGGGTCGAGCGGACCGAAGGTCCGCATCATCCGGCGCGTGAACGCGTGGCCCGCGCCAACGATGAACGGCCGGTGTCGCAGCCAGCCGTCGACGCCGCCGACGGCCGCGAGGTCATCGACCTTCAGCACGCCGTGCTCGACGCCGTCGGCGTCGATGTCGACGAGGTGGCTCGAGACGAGATCGGCGCGCCCGCCGGTCGCATCCCACGCCGCCAGCAGCTTTGCGGCGCGCTCGCGGTGCGAGAGATCGTCGCCGGCCGCCGTGATGAGCAGCTCGCCGCACGACGCCTCGACGAGGCGGTTGTAGTGCCCCGTGATGCCCAGGTTGGTCTCGTTGCGGCGCACGACGACGCGATGGGGCCCGCGGTAGTCCGCCGCCAGCGAGGCGAGGATCTCGTGCGTTCGATCGCTCGACGCATCGTCCGAGAGCACGATCTCGAGCGGCTCCGACTCCTGCGCGAGGCAGCTTCGCGCCGCCTCCTCGACGAAGCGCTCCTGGTTGTACGCGAGGAGCAGCAGGCTGGCGCGCGGCGCGGCGGCGGGCACGGAGATCGACGCCGGTGGCTCAGAGGTAATCGGCAGGCACCCAGCGTCCGCCGTTGCGAAGCATGTGCATCACGTATCCGGCGACCGCCGTTTCCTGCGCGAGCCACGAGCGCGCCGACCGCTTGCGCGCCGCCTTGAACTGCTTGCGCGCGAGCCATCCCATGCCGAGCTTGGCATAGAAGTAGTCGCGGTCGCCGAGGTCCTTCTGGCCGGTCTCGAGCTTGATCGCCTTCTGCGTGATCGAGCCGAAGTGATGCAGCAGCGCGTCGCCGACGGTGCCGACCGGGACGCCGTTGCGCTGGCAGCGGACCAGGTACTCGACGTCCTCGCGGCCGCCGAGGCGGCGATCGGTGTCGAGGAAGCCGATCGACTCGAAAACGCGCTTCCTCACCGCGAAGCAGACGCCGTGGAACCAGCCTCGCCGCAGGGTGCCGGCCATCGCCTTGACGAACGCGGCGGCGTGCGACTCGAAGTCGTAGTCGAGCTCGCCCTCGGCCAGCGACGGGCTGACCACGTCGAGGCCGTGGCGGTCGGCGGCATCGAGCATGGCGTCCATCGCCCGCTCGCTCACCAGCACGTCGTTGTTGAGGAGGACGACCCAGTCGGCCTCGGCGAGCAGGGCGCCTTGCGTCCAGGCGCCGCCGCAGCCGAGGTTGACGGCGTTGCGCACCGAGCGGATCTCCGGATGCGCGGCCAGCCAGGACGGCGTTGCGTCGCTGCTGCCGTTGTCGATGACGAGGATCGCCTCGGCCGGCGTGCCGTGAGCGAGGAGGCTCTCGACGCACTGCGTCGTGTAGCGCAGCTCGTTGAGGACCGGGATGACGACGACGTAGCGCATCGGGCGCGGCCGCTCAGGGCTTGGCGCGCGGCACGCGGCCCATCAGGTAGAACTCGTCGTTGGGCCGCATCGAGCTGACGTTCGCGATCCGGTTGGAGAGTCCGAACAGCGCGGCGATGCCGGCGATGTCCCAGGCGTCGTCGTCGGAGAAGCCGTGCTCGCGCAGCGCCGCGAAGTCGGCGTCGCCGACCAGGTGCGATTCGCTCGTCACCTTGACCGCGAAGTCGAGCATGGCGCGCTGGCGCGGCGTGATGTCGGCCTTGCGATGGTTGACCGCGACCTGGTCGGCGACGAGCGGGTTCTTCTCGTAGATGCGCAGCAGCGCGCCGTGGGCGACGACGCAGTAGAGGCAGCGGTTGATGCCGCTGGTCGCGACGATGATCATCTCCTTGTCGCCCTTCGTGAGGCCCGAGTCGCGCAGCAGCAGCGCGTCGTGGTACGCGAAGAAGGCGCGGAACTCGGCCGGCCGGTGCGCGAACGCGAGGAAGACGTTCGGGACGAAGCCGGCCTTTTCCTGCACCTCGAGGATCTTGGCGCGGATGTCGTCGGGCAGGCCGTCGAGCGAAGGAACGGGGAAGCGGCTGATCGGCCGGGCCGGTGTCTTCGCCGCGGAGGAAGGGATGTCGGCCATCGTCAGCTCCTGAATTGCAGGCTGTGCAGTCGCGCGTAGAGACCGCCGGCGGCGAGCAGCTCGGCGTGGCTGCCCGATTCGACGACGCGGCCGGCGTCGATGACGACGATCCGGTCGGCGCGCTCGATCGTCGAGAGGCGGTGGGCGATGACGAGGCTCGTGCGCCCCTTCATCAGGCGGTCGAGCGCCTGCTGGACGAGGCGCTCCGACTCCGAGTCGAGCGCCGACGTCGCCTCGTCGAGGATGAGGATCGGCGCGTTCTTGTAGATCGCGCGTGCGATTGCGAGGCGCTGGCGCTGCCCGCCCGAGAACTCGCTCGCGTTGTGGCCGACCACCGTGTCGAGCCCGTTCGGCAGCGACTCGCCGAACTCGAGCAGGTTGGCGCTCGCCAGCGCCTCTCGGATGCGCTTGCGGTCGTCGCCTTCGCCCCCGCCGCCGAGCGACACGTTGGCGGCGACGGTGTCGTTGAAGAGGACGACGTCCTGGCTCACGAGCGCGAACTGGCGCCGCAGCGCGGCGACGTCCCAGTCGGCGAGGGCGTGGCCGTCGAGCAGCAGCGTCCCGGAGGTGGGCTCGATGAACCGCGGCAGCAGGTTGACGAGCGTCGTCTTGCCGGCGCCCGACGGGCCGACGAGCGCGACCGTCTCGCCGGCACGCAGCTCGAGGTCGATGCGATCGAGCGCCGGCGCCTGCGCGGCGCGGTAGCGCAGCGTCACGCCGCGCAGCGCGATGTGGCCGGCGCTGCGGCCGGGATCGAAGCTGCCGCCGTGCTCGGGCCGGCTGCCGTCGATCAGCCCGACCCCCTTGTCGAGGGCGGCGAGGCCGCGCGTGATGGGCCCGGCGAGCTCGGACAGGTGCTTGATCGGCGGCACGAGCTGCAGCATGGCGACGATGAAGGCGACGAAGCTGCCGACCGAGCTGCCGCCGTGCGCGCTCTGCCAGAGCGCCGCGACGATCACGGCCGCCAGCGCGCACGACGCGAGCACCTGCGTGATCGGCGTCATCGTCGAGGCGGCGACGATCGATTTCATCGACAGCCGGCGCAGCTTGTTGCTGACGTTCTCGAAGCGCGCGGCCTGCGACGCCTGCGCCGCGTGCAGGCGGACGCTGCGCCAGGCCAGGACGTTCTCCTCGACGACGTAGGCGAGCTCGTCGGTCGAGTGCTGGCCTTCGACGGTGAGCCGGTGCAGGCGCCGGCTGAACCTGCGCATCACGTAGGCGACCGCCGGCAGCAGGACGGCGACGAAGACCGTCAGCTGCCAGTTGAGCCAGACCAGGTAGCCGAGCAGGGCGAGGAAGCGGAGCGAGTCGCCCACGAGGCTCTGCACCGAGTAGACGAGCTGGTTGGCGCCGCCCTGCACCTCGAACGTCAGCGTGTTGACGAGGTTGCTGGCCGTGTTGCGCGTGAAGAGCAGCGGCTCGGCGTCGAGCACGCGCTGGAACATCGCCCTTCGCATTGTCTGCGTGCCGCGGTTGGCCGCCCAGGCGAGGCCGTACTGCGAGATGAACCCGGCGGCGCCGCGGATCAGGGTGAGGCCGACGACGGCGATCGGCACGGCCCAGAGCGGGATCGCGCTCTGCTTCATGCCGTCGTCGAGCAGGACCTTGAGCAGCGCCGGGATCGCCGGCTCGGTCGCGGCGGCGACGATGGCGCCGACGAACGCGAGCACGAAGCCGCGCTGCGTACCGGCGAAAAACGGCGCGATGCGGCGCAGGCGCTCGCCGAGGCGCCGCCGTGCGACCTCGCTCGCCAGGCTCGGCGCGGCCTCGGCGGCCGCCTCGGCCGAGGCCCGATCCGCTTCGGGCATGGACGTTGCCATGGGCGGGGGAACGGTCGCTCCCGCGGCCCGATCGACCGTGGCCGGCGTGTCGACGCTCGCCGGCACCGTCATGCAGGGAACTCCGGGCGCTGCGGCGGACTCTGCATGAACATGAGCTTCACATATTTGTAGTAGGCATACTCCGCGTTGTAGATCGCCAGCATCAATCCGTGCCGACCATCGAGGAATCCGAGTTTCAGCAGATACGTCCGCAGGAAGGCGAACACGCCGTGTGCGATCGCTTTTGCGAGGCTCGCGCTCCTGCCGCGCGAATGCATGTCGCGGGCGCTGCCGCTCGAGTAGCGGTCGAGCTTCTCGAGGACGTCGTGCACATCGGGGTAGCTGTGGTGGATCAGGCTTTCGGCGAGGTCGCCGACCGGGCCGTCGACCGTCATGTGGGCATGCAGGAAATCATGGGTGAATCCCGACTTGGCCCGGCGGCCGAGGCGCAGCGTCCTGTCGGGGCGCCAGCCGCCGTGGTGCATGACCTTGCCGCAGAACTCCGACCAGCGCGGGATCCGGTAGCCGTCGTGGCGGCCGCTCCTGATCGCCGCGACGATCTCCGCCTGCAGCCTCGGTGGAACGCGCTCGTCGGCATCGAGCGACAGCACCCAGTCGCTCGTCGCGAGCGAGAAGCCGCGCGCCACCTGCGGGCCGTAGCCCGGCCAGTCGGTGACGATCACGCGGGCCCCGGCGGCCTCGGCGATCGCCGCGGTGCGATCGGTGCTGCCCGAGTCGAGCACCAGCACCTCGTCGGCGAAGGCAGCGCTGGCGACGCAGTCGGCGATCCGCGCGGCCTCGTTCTTGGCGACGATGACCACCGCAAGCGAATCGTTCGGGCGCATGTCGTAGGCGGTCGTGGGCGAGAGTCGGCGATCCTGGCGGCGGCATGACGCGAATGGCGCTCTTCTCGTCCTCATTGTCCCAGATTCATTTCGCGCGCCGCAGCGCGTGCGTGGCCCTGCTCGCGCTGGCCGCGCTGCCGGCGGCGGCGCAGTTCCGGGTCGAGATCTCGGGGGTCGGCGCGACCCAGCTGCCGATCGCCGTCGTCCGCTTCCGCGACGAGGACAAGACCCAGCAGTCGATCTCGACCATCATCCGCGCCGACCTCGAGCGCAGCGGTGCCTTTCGCATCGTCGACTCGCAGGCGGCGAGCTTCGACGAGACGGCGCGTCCGGAGATGGCGCAGTGGCGCTCGCGCGCGGCCGACGCGCTCGTCGGCGGCTCGGTGACGCGCCTCGCCGACGGCCGCTACGATGTCCGCTTCAAGCTCTGGGACGTCGTCAAGGGCAGCGAGCTCGGCGGCCAGAGCAGCGCCGTCGAGGCCGGCGACCTGCGCCTCGCGGCGCACCGCATCGCCGACTTCATCTACGAGAAGCTGACGGGCGAGAAGGGCGTCTTCTCGACGCGGATCGCCTATGTCACGCGATCCGGGTCGCGCCACACCCTGCGCGTCGCCGACGCCGACGGCGAGAACGGCCAGGTCGCGCTCAACAGCGGCCAGCCGATCATCTCGCCGGCGTGGTCGCCGAACGGGAAGGAGCTCGCGTACGTGTCGTTCGAACGGCAGAAGGCGGTCGTCTTCGTCCACAACGTCGCCACCGGCGAGCGCCGGCCGATCGCCGACTTCCGCGGCTCGAACAGCGCGCCGGCGTGGGCCCCCGACGGCGAACGCCTGGCGGTGACGCTCTCGCGCGAAGGCGGCTCGCAGCTGTACTCGATCGGCAAGAACGGCGGCGAGCCGCGCCGGCTCGCGTCGAGCCCGGCGATCGACACCGAGGCCGAGTACAGCGCCGACGGCCGCTGGCTCTACTTCACCAGCGACCGCGGCGGCGCGCCGCAGATCTACCGCATGCCCGGCGGCGGCGGCGGTGCGGAGCGCGTCACGTTCAGCGGCAGCTACAACATCAGCCCCGCGGTGAGCCCTGACGGCCGCACGCTCGCCTACGTCACGCGCGCGGGCAATGCGTTTCGCCTCGCCGTCCTCGACCTGTCGACGCCGGGTGCGCAGCCGCAGCTGATCACCGACACGAGCGACGACGAGCACCCGAGCTTCGCGCCGAACGGGCGCCTGCTCATCTATGCGACCCGGGCGCAGGGCCGCACCGTGTTGATGACGACCACGCTGGATGGCAAGATCAAAGCTCGCCTGCCGTCCCAGACGGCCGATCTCCGCGAGCCGGTGTGGGGCCCGTACGGGCGCTAGTCGCGAGCCATCGCGGCACATTCGAAGCAAGCAAAGGAAAAGACCATGAACACCCTCCATCGCCATCTCTTCATCGCCGTCGCCGTGGCGTCGCTCGCCGCGTGCTCGAGCGTGAAGCTCGACGAGCAGGCGCCGGTCGAGTCGCGCAGCGGCGCGGGCACCGGTGCAGCGGGCGGCGCGGGAGGTGCCGGCTCCGCGGGCAGCTCGCAGACGCGCGTCGCCCCGGTCGACGTCACCGGCACGAGCAACGTCAACTACACCAACCTGCCGCGGATCGTCTACTTCGACTTCGATAGCTACGTCGTCAAGGACGACTACCGGCCGGTGATCGAGGCCAACGCCAAGGCGCTGACGACGAACCGCAAGATGAAGATGGCCGTCGAGGGCCACACCGACGATCGCGGCAGCAGTGAATACAACCTCGCGCTCGGCCAGCGTCGCGCCGAGGCGGTCGTCAAGTCGCTGACGCTGCTCGGCGCCGACCCGGCCCAGCTCGAGGCGGTGAGCTTCGGCAAGGAACGGCCGGCGGTGCAGGGCGAGAACGAAGAGGCGTGGGCGAAGAACCGCCGCGCCGAGCTGGCGAGCCGCTGAGCATGAGTGCCTCGCGCGGTCGGGCTTTCGTCGCGGCGACGTGCGTCGCTCTCGCTGCGCTGGCGGGCGCGGCGCCGGCGCGCGCCGGCCTGTTCGACGATGACGAGGCGCGCCGCGCGATCCTCGACCTCAGGAAGCAGCTCGAGCAGAGCAACGAGCAGGCGCGGGCGCGCCAGAACGAGCAGATGACGCAGATGTCGGCGCAGATCGAGCAGCTCAAGCGCAGCCTGCTCGACCTCAACGGCAGCATCGAGGCGCAGCGCGCCGACAACGCTCGCATGCGCGGCCAGCTCGAGGAGCTCGCCCGCAACGTCGCCGAACTGCAGAGGAAGCAGACCGACCTGCAGCAAGGCGTCGACGAGCGCATTCGCAAGGTCGAGCCGCAGAAGGTGACAGTCGACGACCGTGAGTTCAGCGTCGATCCCGAAGAGAAGCGCAGCTACGACGAGGCGCTGGCGGGCTTCCGGCGCGGCGAATTCGACCGCGCCGCGACCGGCTTCAGCAGCTTGCTGAAGCGCTATCCGAGCAGCGGCTATCGCCAGTCGGCGCTGTTCTGGCTCGGCAATGCGCAGTACGCGCGGCGCGACTACAAGGAGGCGATCGCGACCTTCCGCAGCCTCGTCGCGAGCGCGCCCGACAGCCCGCGCGCGCCCGAGGCGATGCTCGCGATCGCCAACTGCCAGGCCGAGCTAAAGGACACCAAGGCGGCGCGCAAGACGATCGACGACCTGGTCAAGGCGTATCCCAAGTCGGAAGCCGCGCAGGCCGGACGCGAGAGGCTGGCGGCGCTGCGATGACGCCGGCGCCGGCCGGCCTGGCGACCGCCCGCGTCGACGAAGGCGAGGCCGACCTCGAGCGGCGCTTCGGCGGCCTGCGCCGCCTCTATGGCGACGCCGGCTATGGGCGAATTCGCGCCGCCCACATCGTCGTCGTCGGCCTCGGCGGCGTCGGCTCGTGGACGGTCGAGGCGCTGGCACGCAGCGGCGTCGCCGCGTTGACGCTGGTCGATCTCGATCACGTCGCGGAGTCGAACGTCAACCGGCAGGTCCAGGCGCTCGGCAGCACGCTCGGCATGGCCAAGACCGACGCGCTGGCGGCGCGCATCGCCGACATCCATCCGGGCTGCGCCATCGCGGGCGTCGAGGAGTTCGTCGACGAGGCGAACTGGCCCGGCCTGCTCGAGCAGCGCGCCGACGTCGTCGTCGATGCGTGCGACGACGTTCGCGCCAAGGCCGTCCTCACGGCGTGGGCGCGCGCCAGCGGCACGCCGCTCGTCAGCGTCGGCGCGGCGGGCGGCAAGCGGGCGGCCGAGCGGGTCGAGGTCGCCGACCTCGCCGACGTCACGCACGACCCGATGCTGGCCGCGCTGCGCCAGCGCGTCAGGAAGCATCACGCGGCACCGCGTTCCGGCGCGCTCGGCGTCTGCTGCGTGTTCTCGCGCGAGCCGGTCGCGTTGCCGCAGGGCGATGCCTGCGACGTCGACGGCAGCCTCAACTGTCACGGCTACGGCTCGAGCGTGGCGGTGACGGCGACCTTCGGCATGGTCGCTGCGGCGCGCGCCCTCGACCTGGTCGCGTTCCCTCCTGGCGGGCCGGCCGCACCCGCCTGCTTATAATCATGGGCTCGGAGGGTTGTTAGCTCAGTTGGTAGAGCAGCGGACTTTTAATCCGTAGGTCGTGGGTTCGAGCCCCGCACAACCCACACGCGGCAACCTTCCGAAGCAGCGAAATTTTCGGGCTCTTAGCTCAGTTGGTAGAGCAGCGGACTCTTAATCCGTAGGTCGAGTGTTCGAGTCACTCAGGGCCCACCAGTGAAATCAAGGGGTTAGCTCATACGGGCTAGCCCCTTGATCCTTTACCGTCGCCAACAAGTAGCCGAGAACTCGTTGCCCAGCGCATCGGGCCGCGCCGTCGCGCCCTGGAGGGGCTCAGGCGCTATGTGCGCGCACCGCTCCACCATCGGCGGTGTTCCAGCCGCGGAGCTTTTGCAACTCGTCGGTCGTCGTACCTGCCTGCGGTGCCACGTCGCGAAGGGGCGAAGGGGGTGTCGCACGTCGTGCCAGCGGAAGTCTGCGATCCCCGCCCGCTTCAGCGTTCGCCGTCCAGGCCTTGGTGCTGGCCCGGAAGGTGATCGGCTCGCCTCTGAAGGTGAACACCCACGGGGGTGCTTGCCACAAGTACGTCACGGTGCTGCACGACCACGAGACCGTCCGCACGTGCACATCAGCGTCGCGCCGAATCCAAGCACGGCAAGCGATTGAGCCCGCGCAAGGGCCGATCTCCACCGCTGGCGCGACACCTTCGCGGAGAAGCTCCGCGGCTGGGCGTCGACGCGGAGGCTAGTCGGCGACGGCACAGCCGAGGTCAGCGTCGGCCTATGCGGTGACCTCGGTCGCCGCGCACCACGCTACTTGCCCGTTCGAGGGTCTCGGCGGGAGGAAGCTCGATCGTGCTCGAGCGGCCGGAGCGCCTGGCGCATCTCGCGGAATTCGCCAAGCGTGGTGTCGGGCTTGTCCCGCTTTGCATGACTCGCAGATGTTCGTTGGGAAGAGCGCTTGCTGCGGCCCCGGAAATAAAGAACGACGCCCAAGGCGGCCAAAACGACGAGAGTGATGAAAGCAGGTATCACGGTGGGAACTGGGTTCGACTCCACAACTGTAGCGCGCCGAGGAGTCGCCAACATCAGACTGTTACGGAGGCCCGCTTTGACGAGGACTAATATCGCACCTCCTAAGTTTGTTGTGTGCAATATGCCAAATATCGCCTCTGTCTTAAAAGACGAAATCTCCCGCATCTCGCGCAAAGAGATGCGCCGCGAAACCTCTTCCCTCAAGAAGTCCTCCACGACCCATCGTTCCGAAATCGCCGCCTTGAAGCGCCGAGTCCAAGAACTCGAGCGCCAGCTTCGCCGGCTTGGCCGAACAGCGGATTCGTCTGGTCCTGTTGCAGCAAACGAGGAGTCAATTCCGCCAGGCACTCGCTTCAGCGCGAGGAGCATCGCTGCCCAGCGCAAGCGGCTTGGCCTCTCGGCAGTCGAATGCGGTCTCCTGATCGGTGCATCGGCCCAGTCGATCTACAACTGGGAGGAGGGCAAGGC
>DATIDZ010000408.1:0-14673 GCA_035456045.1 Caldimonas sp. | reverse complement strand
GATCCCGCAGCCCGAGAGCAGCAGCGCCGCCGCGAGCATGACCGCGATAATCGGCAACCGGCTTCGACGGTGGGGAACAGGTAGGCGCATGGTGCTGAACGTCGTGATCATGGCTGCGGGCAAGGGGACGCGGATGCGCTCGACGCGGCCGAAGGTGCTGCACCGCCTCGCCGGCCGGCATCTATTGCAGCATGTTCTGGAGGCCGCGGCCGGCCTGGGGGCGTCGCGCACGATCGTCGTCACCGGCCACGGCGCGGCCGAGGTGGAGCAGGCGACCGCCGCGCCCGGGCTCGCCTTCGTCCGCCAGGAGCCGCAGCTCGGCACCGGCCACGCGCTGCAGCAGGCGGCGCCGCTCCTGGACGACGACGGCACGACGCTCGTCCTCAACGGCGACGTGCCGCTGATCGAGACCGAGACCTTGCAGCGGCTCGTCGCCGCTGCCGGAACGACGCGGCTCGCCCTGCTCACCGTCGAGCTCGCCGAGCCGCGCGGCTATGGCCGCATCGTTCGCACGGCGACCGCGCGGGCGAGCGATTCGATCGTCGCGATCGTCGAGGACAAGGACGCGACCGCCGAGCAGCGAGCGATCCGCGAGATCTACACCGGCGTGATGGCGGCGCCGACGCGAGCGCTCAAGCGCTGGCTCGCCGCCCTGCGCAACGACAACGCCGCCGGCGAGTACTACCTGACCGACGTCGTCGCGAGCGCGGTCGGCGAAGGCGTCGAGGTCGCCGGCGTCGCGGCGAGCGGCGAGACCGAGGTGCTCGGCGTCAACAGCCCGGCCCAGCTCGCCGACCTCGAGCGCCGCTACCAGCGCGCCGCGGCCGGCCGCCTGATGGCGGCGGGCGTGCGCCTCGCCGATCCGGCACGGTTCGACCAGCGCGGCGAGCTGCGCTGCGGCGGCGACGTCGAGATCGACGTCGGCTGCATCTTCGAGGGGACGGTCGAGCTCGGCGACGGCGTCCGCGTCGGCGCCTACTGCGTCGTCAGGAACGCCAGCATCGCGGCGGGCGCGATCATCCGGCCGTACACGCACATCGACGGCGAATCGATCGGCGCGAGCGTGGGCGCGCGCGCGATCGTCGGCCCGTACAGCCGTCTGCGCGGCGGCGCGGTGCTCGGCGCCGACGTCCACGTCGGCAACTTCGTCGAGATCAAGAACTCGACGCTCGGCGACGGCGCCAAGGCGAACCACCTCGCGTACATCGGCGACAGCGACGTCGGCGCGCGCGTCAACTACGGCGCCGGCAGCATCACCGCCAACTACGACGGCGCCAACAAGCACCGCACGACGATCGGCGCGGACGCCCACATCGGCAGCAACTGCGTGCTCGTGGCGCCGGTCGAGATCGGCGCGGGCGCGACGATCGGCGGCGGCTCGACCATCAACAAGGACGCGCCCGCCGGCGAGCTGACGGTGGCGCGCGCGCGCCAGGCGACGATTCGCGGCTGGAAGCGGCCGGTCAAGCGCTGATCGGCACCGCGAGCGCGCCGACCGCGAGGCACAGGTCGGCCCACGCCTTCGCCTTCTCGGCCGGATGGCGAAGCAGGAACGGCAGCGAGAACGTGACGACCACCGGCACGCCCGCGTGCGCGTGAACGCGGCCGCGCAGGCCGCCGAGCGGCGCGTCGTCGCCGAGCAGCGCCGCTGCCCCGGCACGGCCGAAGGCGAGGATGCAGCGCGGCGCGACCGTCGCGATCGCGGCCTGCAGGGCCGCCGGGTCGGCGCCGCGCGCGGCGGCAGTGCCGGACGCGGCCGAGAGCGCGCAGAAGGCGGCACGACGCTCTCGATCCGGCGCGACGAGCGCCACACCGATCGCGCGCAGCATGTTGTCGAGCAGTTGCTGCTGCTGAGGATCGCCGTCGTCGAGCGGCTCGGAGACGATCAGCCAGTCGGCCGGCGCGAGGCCGGGCAGGCGCGCCGTCGCGACGGCTTCGGGCGCGCGCCCCCGGGGTGGCGCAGGTGCTTCCGCCCGCGCAGCGGACGCCGGCGCGGCGGCAGCACCCCTCCCCGCGGGGACAGCACCGGTCTGCGCGGCGGCAGCACCGGCTCGCGCGGCGGCGGTCGGGGGAGGCGTCGCGACGACGACGGCGGGCTGCGCCGCCGGCGTCTCTTCCGGCGTCCACAGGGTGATGCCCATCTCGCGCAGCATCGCGCGCTGCCGCTCAGTCCAGCGCATCGGGCCCTCGCTCCTCGGCGACGTCGAGACTCATGACGACGGCATCCTCGCGCCGGCCTTCGGGCGCGGGGTAGTAGCCCTTGCGCCGTCCGACCGGGGCGAAGCCGAGCCGGCGGTACGCGTCCCGAGCCTGGCCATTGCTTTCGCGCACCTCGAGCCAGAGTCGCGTCGCGCCGCTTCGCCGGCACAGCTGCACCAGCTCGGCGAGGAGGCGCCGCGCATGACCGCGCCGCCGCGCCGTCGGCGCGACGGTGATGTTGAGCAGGTGCATCTCGTCGACACCCGACATCGCCACGCAGTAGCCGATCAGGTCGCCGTCGACGTGGTTGAGCGTCCACGCCGTGTAGCCGGCGACGAGCGAGTCGACGAAGTTGCCGCGCGTCCACGGAAACGGGTACACCGCGAGCTCGAGCTCGAGCACGCCGTCGAGCGAGGCGATCGTCATCGGTCGGACGACGGCGACTGCGGTGTCGATGCGCGCGCTCATGCGTTCAGACGATGCGCGGCGCGCTCCGCCTCGGTCTCGGCGACCTTGTCGCGAACGTAGAGCGGCAGCGCCAGGGCGGGCTCGACCGCGGCGCCGTCGGCCCAGGCGATCTCGGCCAGACGAAGCAGCGCCTGCGCGGTCGGCGCGGCGTTCGCGAAGAGCGACGCGTCGCCCGTCGGCAGGCGCGCGCCGAACGCGCCGATCGCATTGCCGGCGATCGCGGAGGGCGGCGCGTCGTGCCAGCGCACGGCCAGCGCGTCGCAGTCGGTCAGGAACGGCTCGACGCGCGTCGTCCAGCGCTCGCGGTCGTAGTCGTACTCGGCCGCGTAGATCTGGTTCATCCTGGCATCGATGAGCGTCCAGACGCGCAGCGGGGCCGCATCGCGGCGCGCGTCCTCGGCGACGGCGAGCAAGCTGTCGATCGGCAGGACGCGCTTGCCCGCGCCGAAGGCCAGGCCCTGCGCCACCGAGCACGCCGTGCGCAAGCCGGTGAAGGCGCCCGGGCCGCGACCGAACGCGATGGCGTCGAGGTCGGCGACGGCGATGTCGGCCTCGCGCAGCAGGCCGAGGATCGCCGGGAGCAAGGTCGCCGACGACTGCGCGCCGCCCTGGCCTTCGTGCGCGAGGACGCGGTCGCCGCGCCGCAAGGCGATCGTCATGCGCTCGGTCGCGGTGTCGAAGGCGATCAGCGTCGCCATGGCGATGGCGGCGATGGCGCATCGCCGGAGAGTCTCATCGCAACGAGTTTAGCGGCGCCTCGGCGGGCCATCGTGCGGGGGTCGCATGCGATCATCGGCGCATGCGATCGCGATCCATCGCCTCGGTCGCCGCAGCGCGCCGCCGCGCGGTCGTGCTGCCCTCGCGGACGACGCGCGCGGTCGCCGGCGCGAAGATCGCCCGCCCCGCGGCCCTCGCGTCGGCGCTTCTTGTCGCTCTCGTTGCACCGGCATCGATCGCCGCACCTGCCGCGTCGCCGCCCGCCGCTGCCCGGCCGAGCGAGACGCGCAGCCTGCCGCGCAGCGTCGACGCCGCGCTCGCGCGCGGCGGCGTGCCGCGCGACGCGATGGTGGCGTGGGTGCAGGAGGTCGAGGCGACCCGGCCGCGGCTGGCGTGGCAGGCCGACAAGCCGGTCAACCCGGCGTCGCTGATGAAGCTCGTCACCACGTTCGCCGGCCTCGAGCTGCTCGGTCCCGCCTACACGTGGTCGACGCCGGTGTGGCTGCACGGAACGATCGCCGATGGCGTGCTGACCGGCAACCTCGTCATCAAGGGCAACGGCGATCCCAAGCTCGTCCTCGAGCGCATGTGGCTGCTGATGCGGCGTGTGCAGCAGGCCGGCGTGCGCGAGATCCGCGGCGACATCGTCCTCGACCGCAGCGCCTTCGCGCCGGGCGAGCTCAACCCGGCCGATTTCGATGGCGAGCCGCTCCGGCCGTACAACGCCGGCGCCGACGCGCTGCTCCTCAACTACCGCGCCGTCCTGCTCACGTTCACGCCCGACCCCGGGCGCGGCGTCGCGACGATCGCCGTCGAGCCGCCGCTCGCGGGCGTCCGCGTCGACGCCACCGTGCCGCTGACCTCGGGGCCGTGCGACGACTGGCGCGGCGTGCTCAAGGCCGAGTTCGCGGACCCGGCGAAGATGCACCTGGCCGGCGCGTTCCAGGTCGCCTGCGGCGAGAAGGTCTGGCCGATCGCGTACGCCGACCCGCGGACCTACAACGAGCGCGCGCTCGCCGGGCTGTGGACCGAGCTCGGCGGCAAGCTCACCGGCGTCGTCCGCGACGGCGCCGCGCCGGCGCTGACGCCGAGCTTCGAGCTGCGCTCGCCGACGCTCGCCGAGGTGATCCGCGACATCAACAAGCTCAGCAACAACGTGATGGCGCAGCAGCTGTTCCTCACGCTCGGCGCGACGCAGGGAGGCGCCGGCACGCCCGACGCGGCGCGCGAGGTCGTTCGCCAGTGGCTGCGCGGCCGCGTCGGCGCGGCCGCGAGCGGCGCCGTGATCAGCAACGGCTCCGGCCTGGCGCGCGAGTCGCGCCTGACGGCGACGATCCTCGGCCGCCTGCTCCAGGCCGCGTGGTCGAGCGCCGTCATGCCCGAGCTGATGAGCTCCCTGCCGGTCGCGGGCATCGACGGCACGCTGCGCCGCTCGAAGGGCGTCGCGGGACGCGCCCACCTCAAGACCGGCTCGCTGCGCGACGTCGTCGGCGTGGCCGGCTACGTGCTCGCCGATTCCGGTCGGCGCTACGCCGTCGTCGCCATCGTCAACCACCCGAGCGCGAACGCGGCACGGCCGGCGCTCGAGGCGATCGTCGAATGGGCCGCGAGCGACGCGCCGGCGCTCGCGCCGGTCGCCCCCGGCGACCCGCCCTAGCCCGCGAGCCTAGAACGGATTGTTCTGCGCTCGCCCGATGGCGGCGGTGCCCAGGGTGATCTGCGCGCTCGCGCTGAGGTGCAGGTCGTCGGCCCAGAAGTAGGTCGTCGTCCCGCCGGTCACGAAGGTCTGCGCCGTGCAGTCGAGGATCGACGGCGGAGTCAGCGCCGACTTGGTGAGGTCGCACACGGCCTGGAGCGGATTGGTGAACCCGCCGGTGCCGGGAAGCAGGACGACCGACGTGGTCAGCTCGTCGAGGAGGACCAGGCCGATCTTGCGGCCGTCGTTGAAGATCGTCGCCCGCATCGCCGCGTTGAAGCGCTGGCTCAGCAGGCTGAGCAAGGTGATGCGATCGGCATCGGTGTGCGCCTGGCGTTCGGCGACCCCGAAAGGCGTGAAGCCGACGTCCATGATGGTCGACAGCAGCACCTTGGCACCGGTGTCGGTGATGCGGTTGACCTGGCGACCGACCTCCTGGCCCTGCGCCTCGACGTTGGCAATGAGCTGCTCCTGGCC
Source organism: Caldimonas sp. (assembly GCA_035456045.1). GTDB lineage: Bacteria > Pseudomonadota > Gammaproteobacteria > Burkholderiales > Burkholderiaceae_C > Schlegelella_A. The sequence goes on along the minus strand of DATIDZ010000408.1, from coordinate 9,116 downwards.
GACCAGCGGGAACTTGCGGTACTCCTCCAGGATGTCGTGCTCGCCGATCATCACGGTGGTCATGTCGCCCGGGCCGAGCGGGCTCTCGGCCTGCTGCGCGTCGATCTGCGCGCCGAGGTCCGCGGCCCGTGCGCCGAAGCCGGCGCGGATGCGGCTGGTCGTCGCGACGCGATTGGGATTGCACTCGGGAAAGACCAGGCCGTAAAACGCCGCGACGCTCTGCGACCAGACGGCGTTCGAGGTGCAGACGATCGTCGGGTCGGTCGTCGACACGGTGGCGTTGACGCTGTACTTGTTGCCGTTGGCGTCGCCCCGGGTGTCGACGATGAGGCTCGTTTCGTCGCCGAAGGCGATCACGCGCGTCGCGTGGAAACGCGACGTCGGCTCGCCGCTGCCGCCGCAGGCGGCGACGAGCAGCGCCGCCATCAGCGCGGCGAATCCGCAGGGGCGCCGGCGCTTGTCATTCCAGTTCACTGTCATTCCAAAAAGGCTCCAATGGGGACGATCGGGATCAGGATGCGGCCGCGCGGCCGAGCCGATCGCGAACACCGTCCCACTCGGGGCCTGCCGGCGGCTCCTCGACCCAGATCAGATGCACGCCCTCACGATCGAGTTCGCGCAGGATCGAAAACAACTCATGAGCCGCCTGTTCGGGCCGTGCCGGCATGCGCCGGTGCACGACGCCGGGGGCGACGCCGGAAGGGATCGAGCGGGAATATACCGCCAGCTTCAGCGGCTCCGCGCCGAGCACCTGCAGGGCGGTGCGCAGCATGTCGGTCGACATCAGGCGCAGCTTGGCCGTCGGCGCGTAGTGCGCGGCGAGCGTCCCGGGCGCACGCGGCGCCGAAGCGCCGGGATCGACGAGGGGCTCCCCGGCGGCGTCCTCGATCTGCGCGTCGGTCAGCATGCCCGGGCGCAGCAGCACCGGCCGGCCGCTCGAGCAGTCGACGATCGCCGACTCGATGCCGATGCGCGCGGCGCCGCCGTCGAGCACGGGCAAGTCGTCGCCGAACTCCTCGGCCACGTGCGCTGCGGTCGTCGCGCTGACCCGGCCGAAGCGGTTGGCGCTCGGCGCCGCGATGCCCGGCACGCCGGCCTTGGCGGCCTCGACGAGCAAGGCGTGAGCGACCGGATGCGCCGGGCAGCGCAGGCCGATCGTCCCCTGCCCGGCGGCGGCAGCGTCGGCGACGCCGGGCCGGCGCGCGACGATCACGGTCAGCGGTCCGGGCCAGAACGCATCGACGAGGCGCGTCGCGACCGGCGGCATCGTCGCCGCGAAGCGCTCGGCGCCGGCGCGGTCGGCCACGTGGACGATCAGCGGATGCCCGGTCGGCCTGCCCTTCAGCGCAAAGATCTTGGCGACCGCCTCGTCGCTGTCGGCGCGCGCGCCGAGCCCGTACACGGTCTCCGTGGGAAAGGCGACGAGGTCGCCGGCGGCGATCAGCGCCGCAGCCCGGTGGATCGCGGTGGCGTCGAGGCCGTCGAGCCGCATGGCCTAGCCCGCCGCCGGGCTGCTCCCGGTCGCGAGGCCCGTCGCGGCGAAGCCGGCAGCCCCGGCCACGCCCAGTCGACGCGCCGCGTCGGCAGCACGCGCCTCCGCGTCGAAGGCGTTCGCCGCGGTGATCGTGAGGTGCCCCATCTTGCGGCCCGGCCGCGCCTCCTCCTTGCCGTAGAGATGAAGGCGGGCGCCCGGCAGCGCGAGCACTTGCGGCCAGTCGGGCGCAGCGCCGTCGTTCCACAGGTCGCCGAGGAGGTTGAGCATCACGGACGGCGAGTGCAGGCGCGGTGCCACCAGCGGCGCGCCGGTCATCGCGCGAACCTGGAGCTCGAACTGCGAGACGTCGCACGCGTCGATGCTGTAGTGGCCCGAGTTGTGCGGCCGCGGGGCCATCTCGTTGGCGACCAACGAGCCGTCGACGAGGACGAAGAACTCGACGCAGAGGACGCCGACGTACTCGAGCGCCCCGGCCAGCCGCGTCGCCAGCGCGATCGCCTCGGCCTGCGCCGCGTCGGCGACGTGCGCGCGCGGCGGCACGCGCGTCACGGCGAGGATGCCGTCGACATGCACGTTGTCCTGCACCGGCAGGTGGACCACGTCGCCGCTCGCATTGCGGGCGACCACGACGCTGATCTCGGCGGCGAGGGGCAGGCGCTTCTCGAGGACGCACGGCACGCCGCCGAGGGCGGCGAAGGCTTCCGCCAGGCCGGCGCGATCGGCGATCGACCGCTGGCCCTTGCCGTCGTAGCCGAGGCGCGCGGTCTTGAGGATGCCGGGCAGGAGCGCGTCGGCGACGCGCTCGACATCGCGCGCGGTCGAGATCGACGCATGCGGCGCGCACGCGACCCCGCTGCGGGCGAACGCCGCTTTCTCGGCGACGCGGTCCTGGCACACCGAGACGGCTGCGGCCGACGGCGCGACCGGACGGCGCTGCGCGAGCCTCGCCAAGGCCGCGGCGGGCACGTTCTCGAACTCGGTCGTGATGGCGGCGCAGCGATCGCCGAGGCGGTCGAGCGCGAGCGGATCGAGGTAGGCGGCACGGATGTGCTCGTGCGCGACGAGCCCGGCCGGGCTGAGCGGATCCGGGTCGAGCACCGCCGTGCGGTAGCCCATCGATTGCGCCGCGTGAACGAACATCCGGCCGAGCTGGCCGCCGCCGATCACGCCGAGCGTCGCACCGGGTGCGATGTACGGCACGGTCGCCGCGCCGGCGCGCCCGGCTGGCGCGGGGTCCTCGACCGGGCGCGTCACTTCAGCTCGGCGCTCATCGCCCGGGCCGCCTCGGTCTGGCGGGCGCGGAACGCCTCGAGCCGGGCGCGCAGCGCGTCGTCGCCGGCCGCGAGGAGCGCGACGGCGAAGAGCGCCGCGTTGGCAGCGCCGGCACTGCCGATCGCGAAGGTCGCGACCGGAATGCCCTTGGGCATCTGGACGATCGAGTACAGCGAATCGAGTCCCTTGAGGTGCTTGCTCTCGATCGGCACGCCGAGCACGGGCACGGTCGTCTTCGCGGCGAGCATGCCGGGCAGGTGGGCGGCGCCGCCGGCGCCGGCGATGATCGCGCGCAGGCCCCGCCCGGCGGCGGCCTCGGCGTAATCGAACATCTCGTCGGGCATGCGATGCGCCGAGACGACGCGCGCTTCGTGGGCGATGCCGAACTCGGCGAGAATCTCGGTGGCGGCGCGCAGGGTCTCCCAGTCGCTGCTGGAGCCCATGACCACGCCCACTACCGCCGGGACAGCGCTCACGGCCGTTGCTTTCGAGGTTCGTGACAAGAGGCTTGAATTGTAGGCGGCGGGGCTTCACCTCCGATGGCCCGCCACCCCGACCGGCACCCCTTCCCTTCGCGGCTCGACTCCCATGCAAGACATCACCCACCAGAACCTCGAAGCCGACCTCGTCAACGCCTCGCTCGAGCAGCCGGTGCTGCTCGACATCTGGGCGCCCTGGTGCGGCCCGTGCAAGACGCTCGGCCCGACGCTCGAGAAGCTCGAGGTCGCCTACGCCGGCCGCTTCAAGCTCGTCAAGCTCAACGCCGACGACGAGCCGGAGATCGCCCAGCAGCTCTCGCAGATGTTCGGCGTCCGCAGCATCCCGTTCTGCGTCCTGTTCAAGGGCGGCCAGCCGGTCGACGGCTTCGTCGGCGCCTTGCCCGAGGCCGAGGTGCGCAAGTTCCTCGACAAGCACGTGCCGAGCGCCGACGAGCAGGCGGCCGAAGAAGACGTCCAGGCCGCCGAGGAGCTGCTCGCCGACGGCGACACCGACACCGCGCTCGACCGCCTGCAGGCGGCTCTGGCCACCAACCCGGCGAACGACACGGCCCGCTACGACTTCCTGAGGGCGCTCCTCGGTGCCGGCCGCGTCGCCGAGGCGCGCGCCGCCTTCGACCCGGTGGCGAGCAACCCGGTGCTCGACGCGCGTCTCGTCGCCGCGGGCCACTGGATCGCCGCGCTCGAAGCCGCTCCCAAGGCTCGCCCGCAGGACACGCTCGAGGCGGCGATCGCCGCCAACAAGCGCGACTTCGACGCCCGGTTCGAACTCGCCCAGCGCCACTTCGCCAAGGGCGAGCTGACGAAGGCGATGGACGAGCTGCTCGAGATCATCATGCGCGACAAGAGCTGGAACGACGAGCTCGCGCGCAAGAACTACGTCGCGATCCTCCAGCTCATGACCAAGGCGCCGACCGCCCCCAAGGCGGCCGAGGCGCCGAAGAAGGGCACGCTCGAGATCGCCGGCAAGGCCCTCGCGGCGCCGACCGATCCCGTCGTCGACGCCTACCGGCGCAAGCTCAGCATGGCGCTGTTCTGAGCGAGGCGCGCCGTCGCCGACGCACCTCGCGCCTGCGCGCTCGGGGTCAGTTCAGGTCCTTGTCCTTGGAGAACTTCGATCCGCCCACGGCGAGGCCGGCCTCGAGGCCGTTCTTCGTCATCGTGTAAACCTCGGCCTCGTCGCCGCCGGCTTCGCCCCGGCCCCCGCCGGCCGTCGACCCGCTGGCGCCCGCCGCAGCCGTGGCAGAGGCGCCCGCTGTCCAGCCGCTCTCGATGAACCTGTTCATCGCTGCCGCGGACTTGAAGACGAACAGCACCTCGGTCTGCGAAGCACCGAGCTGAAGGCCGACGCTGGCGCCACCGACGTTCATGAAGGTGTCGTGCTTGGTCTTGTTGTCGTGCACTCGGCCGGTCCCTCCGGAGCCGCCGATCAGGAAGCTGACGCCGTAGGTGGTGAAGATGCCGTAGCCGGGCGCCTTGGCGACCGCTTCCTTCAGTCCCGGCTTGGCCTTGTAGAAGCGCTCCATCGCCGCCTCGGTCGACTTCACGACCTCCGCCCGTTTGGTGGCCTTGTCGTCCTTCGCGAACGCACCGCCCGCCAGCAACGACAGCGACAGGGCACCCAGCACGAGCAATCTTTTCTGGACATTCATCGACGTTCTCCTTGTTGTGAATCCCAAGCGCAATCATGCCAGCGCCGCCACGACCCGCCAAGAGCGATCGGCGGCGCGATTTCAGCGTGGGCCGCCAGCCAGGTGGTCAAACGCAGAACGATAGCGCTGGGCGGTTGCGGCGATGACGTCGGCGGGCAACGCCGGTGGCGGCGGCTTCTTGTTCCAGGGGGCGCCATCGATTCGAACCTGCTCGAGCCAGTCGCGCACCGGCTGCTTGTCGAGGCTCGGCGGATTGCTTCCCTCGACGACGCTCGCCGCCGGCCAGAAGCGCGAGGAGTCGGGCGTCAGCACCTCGTCCATCAGCGTCAGCGTGCCGGCGTCGTCCAGGCCGAACTCGAACTTGGTGTCGGCGATGACGATGCCGCGCGCGTGGGCGAACGTCGCCGCTTCGCTGTAGAGCCGGATCGCGATGTCGCGGACCTTGCGCGCCAGGTCGGCGCCGACGATGTCGCTCGCCCTCGCGAAGTCGATGTTCTCGTCGTGATCGCCCATCTCGGCCTTGGTTGCGGGCGTGAAGATCGGCGCCGGCAGCTTGGACGCGTTGCGCAGGCCCGGCGGCAGCATCACGCCGCACACCGCGCCGCTTTCCTGATATTCCTTCCAGCCGCTGCCGGCGAGGTAGCCGCGCACGACCGCCTCGATCGGCAACGGCTTGAGGCGCTTGACGAGCATCGAGCGGCCGCGCACCTGGTCGCGCTCGTCGGAAGCGACGACGCTCTCGGGATCGTCGCCGGTGAGGTGGTTCGGCACGATGTGGGCGAGGCGCTCGAACCAGCGCAGCGCCATCTGCGTCAGGACGCGGCCCTTGCCGGGAATCGGCTCCTTCATGACGACGTCGAACGCGCTCAGCCGGTCGCTCGCGACCATCAGCATCCGGTCGTTGCCGACGGCGTAGTTCTCGCGGACCTTTCCGCGCGCGATCAGCGGCAGCGAATGCAGACTGCTCTCGAAGAGCGGCGCGTCGTCTTCGGCGCCCTGCAAGGCGCCGCTCACACCACCGTCTGCGCGAGCTCGCCCTGCGCGTAGCGCTTGGCGATCTGGGTCAGCGGCTGGGCCGCGATCTTCGCGGCCTGCCCTTCGCAGCCGAACTGCAGATAGCGCTCGCGGCAGATCTTGCGGGCCGCCTCGCGCGCCGGCTTGAGGTAGTCGCGCGGATCGAACTTGTCGGGGTTCTCGGCCATGTACTTGCGGATCGCGCCGGTCATCGCCAGGCGGATGTCGGTGTCGATGTTGATCTTGCGGACGCCGTGCTTGATCGCCTCCTGGATCTCCTCGACCGGCACGCCGTAGGTCTCCTTCAGGCTGCCGCCGTACTGGCGGATCTCGGCGAGCAGGTCCTGCGGCACGCTCGACGAGCCGTGCATCACGAGGTGGGTGTTCGGGATGCGGCGGTGGATCTCCTTGATCCGGTCGATCGCCAGGATGTCGCCGGTCGGCTTGCGGGTGAACTTGTAGGCGCCGTGGCTGGTGCCGATCGCGATCGCGAGCGCGTCGAGCTGCGTCTTCTTGACGAAATCGGCGGCCTGCTCGGGGTCGGTGAGCAGTTGCTCGCGCGTCATCGTCGCCTCGGTGCCGTGGCCGTCTTCCTTGTCGCCGCGCATCGTCTCGAGCGAGCCGAGGCAGCCGAGCTCGCCTTCCACGGTCACGCCGCGCGCGTGCGCCATGTCGACGACCTTGCGCGTGACGTCGACGTTGTAGTCGTAGCTGGCGATCGACTTGCCGTCGGCCTCGAGCGAGCCGTCCATCATCACCGACGAGAAGCCGAGGTCGATCGCGCTCTTGCAGACCTCAGGGCTCTGGCCGTGGTCCTGGTGCATGACGAGCGGCACCTTCGGCCACGACTCGAGCGCGGCCTGGATCAGGTGCTTGATGAAGTGCTCGCCCGCGTACTTGCGGGCGCCGGCGCTCGCCTGCAGGATGACCGGCGCGCCGACCTCGTCGGCGGCGGTCATCACCGCCTGCACCTGCTCGAGGTTGTTGACGTTGAAGGCGGGGATGCCATAGCCGTTGGCGGCGGCATGGTCGAGCAGCTGGCGCATCGAGACGAGGGGCATGGCAGTGTCCTGAAACGGGGGGATTCGGCAAATTCTAGAAGGGTCGCCGGCGCGCGACGACCGTCGCCTAGAGCGCCATCGACGGCCGCAGTGCCATCCCGGCGCGCCAGCGCTGGAGCTCGGGCACCTGCTCGTCGACGCGCAGCTTGATCACGCGCGCGAAGTCGACCGCGACGACCGCGGTGATGTCGGCGATGCTGAACCGCTCGCCGGCGAGGAAGTCGCGGCCGGCGAGCCGCTCGTTCAGCGTCGCGAAGAACTGGCGCGCCCGCGTCTGGCCGCGCTGGGCGAGCTCGGGAATCTGCGCATAGTTCACCGGGCCGGCGAGCGCCCGCTCGGCCATCGCCGGTGCGCTGTTGCGCATCGCCTCGGCGATGGCGAGCAGGCCCTCGAACTCGACGCGCCAGTTCCAGCTCGCGATCTCGGCCTTCTCGCCGGGCGTCACCCCGAGCACCGGCGGATCGGGAAAGCGTGCCTCGAGCCACGCGGTGATCGCTGCGTTGTCGGTCAGCAGCAGCCCGTCGTCGGTACGCAGGACCGGCACCGTGCACTGCGGATTGACCGCGCGAAAGGCGTCGCCGAGCTGCTCGCCGCGGCGCAGGTCGATATCGACCGTCTCGTGGTCGACGCGCTTCTCGGCCAGCAGGATGCGCGCGCGGCGCGGGCTCGGCGCGGTGCTGCAGTCGTAGAGCGTGATCATGGCGGGTCGCGGAGTCCTCGTCGTCACGTCGGGGGCGCGACCTTGTCGGCCGTGCGCGTCTCGAAGTCGCCGGCGTCGTGGCGCTCGTGCAGCTGGCTGGACGGCTGGCCCCACGTGCGGTTGACCATGCGGCCGCGCTGCGCCGCCGGGCGGCGTGCGATCTCGTCGGTCCAGCGCAGGACGTTGGTGTATTCGTGCACCTGCAGGAACTCTCCCGCGCCGTAGAGCTGGCCCTTGACGAGCGTTCCGTACCAGGGCCAGACGGCGATGTCGGCGATCGTGTAGTCGTCACCGGCGAGGTAGCGGCTTTCGCCGAGACGACGGTCGAGCACGTCGAGCTGGCGCTTGACTTCCATCGTGTAGCGGTCGATCGCGTACTCGATCTTGCTCGGCGCGTACGCGAAGAAGTGGCCGAAGCCGCCGCCGAGGAACGGCGCCGCGCCCATCTGCCAGAACAGCCACGACAGGCATTCGGCGCGCGCCGCGCCGCCGGCCGGCAGCAACGCGCCGAACCTCTCGGCGAGGTGAAGCAGGATCGCGCCCGACTCGAACACGCGGATCGGCGTCGGTCCGCTGCGATCGACGAGCACCGGGATCTTCGAATTGGGATTGGCCGCGACGAAGCCGCTGCCGAACTGCTCGCCCTCGCTGATCCGGACCAGCCAGGCGTCGTACTCGGCGCCGGCATGGCCGAGCGCGAGCAGCTCCTCGAGCAGCACCGTCACCTTGATGCCGTTCGGCGTGCCGAGCGAATAGAGCTGCAAGGGATGGCGTCCGACCGGGAGCTCCTTGTCGTGCGTCGCGCCGGCGGTCGGCCGATTGATCTTCGCGAAGCGGCCGCCGTTGCCGGGGTTCCAGGTCCAGACGGCCGGCGGCGTGTAGGGCGCGGTGTCACTCATGCCTGCATGCTACGGCCGACTCAAAATGACCCGATGGCCACCCTGCTCGCCGACCTCGTCGCTGCCTCGGACCGCGCCGCGGAGACGTCGAGCCGCATCGCCAAGCGCGACGCCATCGCCGGGCTCCTCCGCGCCGCGGCGCCCGAGGACGTCGAGATCATCGTCGCCTGGCTGTCGGGCGAAGCGCGGCAGGGCCGGATCGGCGTGGGCTGGGCCACGCTTTCGGCGCTGCGGGGCACGCCCGCCGCCGAGCCGCAGCTGACGCTGGTCGAGGCGGACGCGGCGCTCGGCTCGGTCGCTGCGACAGCGGGGAAGGGCTCGGCCGCCGCGCGCAGCGCGACGCTGCGCCTGCTCTTCGATCGCGCGACCGCGGCCGAGCAGGATTTCCTCGTCCGCTTGTTGGTCGGCGAACTGCGCCAGGGCGCGCTCGAGGGCGTGATGCTCGACGCCGTCGCCGCGGCGGCCGGCATTCCCGCGGCCGACGTGCGCCGCGCCGCGATGGTCACCGGGCGCCTCGGCGAAGTCG
>DATIDZ010000407.1:0-5098 GCA_035456045.1 Caldimonas sp. | reverse complement strand
GATCCGGGCCCGGGGCGTCAGCCCGAGGTCGGTGCCGACCTGCTCGCTGCCGATGGCCACGATCGCGGCGCCGTCCACGATTCCCGAGGAGTTGCCCGCGTGGTGGACGTGGTCGATCCGCTCGACCCAGTGGTACTTCTCCAGTGCCACGTCGTCGAACCCGGCCTGGGCCCCGATGTCGGCGAAGGACGGCTTGAGCCCCGCGAGGCCCTCCGGGCTGGTGTCGGGACGGACCATCTCGTCGTGGTCGAGGACCGGCAGGCCGTTGAGGTCCTTGACGGGCACGATCGAGTTGGCGAAGTAGCCGTTGGCCCAGGCCTTCGCGGCGCGGTGGTGCGACTCGGCGGCGTAGGCGTCCACGTCGCCGCGGCTCCACCCGCCCAGGGTCGCGATCAGGTCGGCGCCGATGCCCTGCGGGACGAAGCCGATCTGGAAGTTCGTCGCCGGATCCTGCGACCAGGCGCCGCCGTCGCTGCCGATCGGCACGCGCGACATGCTCTCGACGCCGCCGGCGACGACCAGGTCCTCCCAGCCGCTCGCGACCTTCTGTGCCGCGATGTTGACGGCCTCGAGGCCCGAGGCGCAGAAGCGGTTGATCTGCATCCCGGCGACCTTGAAGTCCCAGCCGGCCTTGAGCGCCGCCGTCTTGGCGATCACCGAGCCCTGCTCGCCGACCGGCGAGACGACGCCCATGACGACATCGTCGAGGGCGGCGGGATCGAAGCCGTGGCGCTTCTGCAGCTTCGTGAGCAGGCCGGCGAGGAGGTCGATCGGCTTGACCTCGTGCAGGCTGCCGTCCTTCTTGCCCTTGCCGCGCGGCGTGCGGACGGCGTCGAAGATCATGGCGTGCGGCATCGGTGCTCCTCGTGTTGGCGGCGGGCGCAAGCGCGGCTGCCCCGCATTGACAAGCGATTATCCGGCTGGGCACACTGCCCCACAACTCACCAAGCAGTTGCTTGGTTGATGCCCCCGGGCCGATTGCCTGCCTCCATGTCCGACTATCGATCGATCTTCGCGCCCGGCCTGATGCGAGAGCAGGTGGCGGTGGTCACCGGCGGCGGCTCGGGCATCGGCCGCTGCACGGCGCACGAGCTGGCGGCGCTCGGGGCCGCCGTGGCGATCGTCGGCCGCAAGGCCGACAAGCTCGCTGCCGTCCAGGCCGAGATCGAGGACGGCGGCGGCACCTGCTCCACGCACGTGTGCGACATCCGCGAGGAGCCGCAGGTGCAGTCGACGGTCGCCGCGGTGCTCGCGCGCCATGGCCGCATCGACGCGCTCGTGAACAACGCCGGCGGCCAGTTCCACGCGCCGTTGTCGGCGATCAGCGCCAAGGGCTGGGACACGGTCGTCCGCAACAACCTCACCGGCGGCTTCCTGTTCGCGCGCGAATGCGTGGGCCAGTGGATGCTGAAGGAGTCCGCCGCGAACGACGCCGGGGCGACGCGGAGCGGCTTCGCGCATCCGAACGGCGGCGCCATCGTCAACATCATCGCCGACATGTGGGGCGGCATGCCGGGCATGGGCCACTCCGGCGCGGCCCGCGCCGGCATGCTCAACTTGACCGAGACGGCGGCGCTCGAGTGGGCGCCGGTGCGCGTCAACGCCGTCGCGCCCGGCTGGATCGCGTCGAGCGGCATGGACCACTACCCTCCCGAGATGGCGACGCGCCTGCGCGGCATGAAGGACCTGGTGCCGCTGCGTCGGCTCGGCACCGAGAGCGAGGTCGCCGCCGCCATCGTCTTCCTGCTCTCGCCCGCCGCCGCGTTCATCTCCGGCGCGTGCCTGCGCGTCGATGGCGCGGCACCGAACGCCAAGCGCATCTGGCCCGAGATCGGCACCGGCGGATCGACGCCGGCGTTCGACGGCTTCCATCTCGCGACCACGCCGCGCGTGCTGCGCGACGACTGAGGCGACGCAGATGCCCGTCCTCACGCTCGCGCTCGACAGCGCCGGCGAATCGTTCGCAGCGAACCGTCGCCACGCGCTCGACCTGATCGGGCAATGGCGCGCCATCGAGGCGCGAACCCGCAGCGCCAGCGCGAAGGCGGCGCCGCTGTTCGAGAAGCGCGGCCAGCTGCTGCCGCGCGAGCGCGTCGCGCGCCTGCTCGATCCCGGCGTTCCCTTCCTCGAGCTGTCGACGCTCGCCGGCTGGCGCCAGGACATCGACGACGTCGAGCGCTCGGTCCCGGGCGGCGGCACGGTCTGCGGGATCGGCGTCGTCGCGGGCGTTCGCGTCCTCGTCGTCGCCGACGACGCCGGCATCGACGCGGGGGCGCTGCAGTCGCAAGGGCTCGAGAAGCTGCTGCGCGCGCAGCAGATCGCGCTCGAGAACCGCCTGCCCTTCGTCCACCTCGTCGAGTCGGCCGGCGCGAACCTGCTCAAGTACCGCGTCGAGCAGTTCGTGCGCGGCGGCACCCTCTTCTGCAACCTGGCGCGCCTTTCCGCCGCCGGCCTGCCGGTGATCGCCGTCGTGCATGGCTCGTCGACGGCGGGCGGTGCCTACATGACCGGCCTCGCCGACCACGTGATCATGGTGCGCGACCGCGCGCGCGCCTTCCTCGCCGGGCCGCCGCTGCTCAAGGCGGCGACCGGCGAGGTCGCGACCGACGAGGCGCTCGGCGGCGCCGACATGCATGCGAGCGTGTCGGGCCTGGCCGAGCACGTCGCCGACGACGATGCGAGCGCGCTCGCGACCGCGCGCGAGCTGATCGGCGCGCTCGGCTGGCAGCCGTGCGCGAGCTGGCCCGACGGCCCGGCCCCGCTGCACGACGCCGACGGGCTGCTCGGCCTCTTCGGTGCCGACGCCAAGAAGGCGGTCGACATGCGCCACGTGATCGCGCGCATCGTCGATGCCTCCGAGTTCCTCGAGTTCAAGGCCGGATTCGGCGCGGGGACCGTGTGCGGGCACGCGGCGATCGCCGGCTTCCGGATCGGCATCGTCACCAACAACGGCCCGCTCGACCCGGCCGGCAGCACGAAGGTGACGCACTTCGTGCAGGCGTGCTGCCAGGTGGGAACGCCGATCGTCTGGCTGCAGAACACGACCGGCTTCATCGTCGGCACCGAGGCCGAGCGCGCCGGCATGATCAAGCACGGGTCCAAGCAGATTCAGGCGCTCTCGAACGCCGGCGTGCCGCAGATCACCGTCCAGTGCGGCGCCTCGTTCGGCGCGGGCAACTACGGCATGTGCGGGCGCGGCTTCGGGCCGCGCTTCGTCTTCGCCTGGCCGACCGCGAAGACGGCGGTGATGGGCGCGGAGCAGGCTGCCGGCACGATGGAGATCGTCATGCGCGAAGGCGCGGCGAGGAAGGGCGAGCCCGTCGACGAAGCGAAGCTCTCGGCGCTGAGGGACAAGATCGTCGCCACCTTCGAGCGCCAGGCCGACGCCTTCTACACGTCGGGACTGCTGCTCGACGACGGCATCATCGACCCGCGCGACACGCGCCGCATCGTCGCCCTCGCGCTCGCCGTCTGCGACGAGGCGGCGCGGCGCACACTTCATCCCATGCAGTTCGGCGTCGCGCGGCCCTGAGCCGCGGGCGCCACGACCAGGAGACCAGATGCAGTACACCCACGAGCACGAGGAGATCCAGCGAACGCTCAAGCGCTTCATCGACGAGGAGATCAATCCGCACGTCGACGAGTGGGAGGCGGCCGAGGCCTTCCCGGCGCACCAGGTCTTCAAGCGCCTCGGCGAGCTCGGCCTGCTCGGCCTGACCAAACCCGAGAAGTACGGCGGCATGGCGCTCGACTATTCCTACTCGGTGGCGATGGCCGAGACGCTCGGCCACGTCGCCTGCGGCGGCGTGCCGATCGCGATCGGCGTGCAGACCGACATGTGCACGCCGGCGCTGGCGCGCTTCGGCAGCGAGGCCCTCTGCAGGGAGTTCCTCGTGCCGGCGATCACGGGCGACGCGGTCGGCTGCATCGGCGTGTCGGAGCCGGGCGCCGGCTCCGACGTCGCCAGCATCAAGACGACGGCCAGGAAGGACGGCGCCGACTACGTCATCAACGGCGCCAAGATGTGGATCACCAACAGCCTGCAGGCCGACTGGATGTGCCTGCTCGCCAACACCTCCGAAGGCGCGGCGCACAAGAACAAGAGCCTGATCATGGTGCCGATGAACGCCAAGGGCGTCGTCAAGGCGAAGAAGATCAGGAAGATCGGCATGATGTCGAGCGACACGGGCCTCATCCACTTCGACGAGGTTCGCGTGCCGCAGTCGAACCGCATCGGCGAGGAAGGGATGGGCTTCACCTACCAGATGATGCAGTTCCAGGAAGAACGCCTCTGGGCCGCGGCGCACGCGATCCAGGCGCTCCTCAACACGATCCAGCAGACGGCCGACTACGCGCGCGAGCGGCAGATCTTCGGCAAGAGCGTGCTCGACCACCAGGTCTGCCACTACAAGCTCGCCGAGCTGAAGACCGAGGTCGAGTCGCTGCGCGGACTGGTCTACATGGCGACCGAGAAGTACGTCGCCGGCGCCGACGTCACCGAGTGGGCGTCGATGGCCAAGCTGAAGGCATGCCGGCTCGGCCGCCTCGTCCCCGACGCCTGCATGCAGTACTGGGGTGGCATGGGCTACACCTGGGAGAACCCGGTCGCGCGGCACTACCGCGACGGCCGCCTCGGCTCGATCGCCGGCGGCGCCGACGAGGTGATGCTCGGCATCATCGCCAAGTACATGCACACGCTGCCGGCACGGCATTGACGAGCCGCGCTGTCATCCTGAGCGAAGCTAAGGATCTCGTGCGGCTCGGACCCATCCTGATCGCCAACCGCGGCGAGATCGTCACGCGAATCGCCCGCACGGCGAAGCGGCTCGGCGTCGCGACGGTCGCCGTCGCCTCCGAGGTCGACCGCGACGCGCCTTTCACGGCAGCGTGCGACCGGGTCGTCGCGATCGGTGGCGCCCTTCCCGCCGACTCGTACCTGAACATCGACAAGATGATCGCTGCCGCCGGAGCATCGGGCGCGCGCGCGGTCCATCCCGGCTACGGGTTCCTCAGCGAGCGCACCGACTTCGCCGAGGCGGTCGAGGCCGCCGGCCTCGTCTGGATCGGCCCGCCGCAGGCGGCCATGCGAGCGATGGCG
>DATIDZ010000406.1:0-5785 GCA_035456045.1 Caldimonas sp. | reverse complement strand
CGCCGTCGGTGTCACCCAGCACCTCGGCCTGTCGCCGCGCTGGCTCGACCACATCCCGACCGGCGGCGCCTCGGGCGTGATGGCGCTGCGGCGTGCCGCGCGCGCCGTGCAGGCCGGCGACGCCGAGGTCGTCGCCTGCGTTGCGGCCGACGCCAACCACGTCGAGTCGTTTCGCCAGATGCTCGGCGGGTTCTCGCATTTCGCGCGCGACGCGAGCTACCCGTACGGGTCGGGGGGGCCCAACTCGATCTTCGCGTTCGTCACCGCGGCGTACATGCGCACCTACGGTGCCGCGCGCGAGGACTTCGGCCGCATCTGCGTCGCGCAGCGCGCCAACGCGCTGAGGAACGCGAACGCGCTCTTCAAGGTGCCGCTCACGATCGAGCAGTACCTCGACGCGCGCCCCATCGCCGAGCCGATCCATCTGTTCGACTGCGTCATGCCGTGCGCCGGGGCCGAGGCGTTCCTCGTGATGAGCGAAGCGCGCGCGCGCGACCTCGGGCTCGCGCATGTGCTCGTGCGCGGCGCGATCGAGCGCCACAATGCCTTCGCCGACGACCCCGTGCTGCTGCGCGGCGGCTGGCGGGTCGACCGCGACGACCTCTATGCGCAGGCCGATGCGACGCCCGACGCCATCGACTTCGTCCAGACCTACGACGACTATCCCGTGGTGGTCATGCTGCAGTTGGAGGACCTCGGGTTTTGCGAGAAAGGCGAAGGCCCGGCGTTCGTCCGCGCGCGCACGCTGATGCACGACGGCGACTTCCCGAACAACACCAGCGGCGGCCAGCTCTCGGCCGGCCAGGCCGGCTGCGCCGGCGGCTTCCTCGGCATGACCGAGGCGATCCGCCAGCTCACCGGCGACGCCGGCGCGCGCGCGGTGAACGGTGCGCAGCTCGGCCTGGTCTCCGGCTTCGGCATGGTCACCTACGACCGGTGCCTGTGCACCGGTGCCGTCATCCTCGCGCGGTCGGCGTGAAGCGGGCGATGCCATGACGATGCCGCTGATGAAGCCGCGCCGCAAGAACCCGGTGCTGCGCACGCGGCAGATGAACCTGCCGCCGTTCGCGCGCGGCCGCACGGCGCTCGGCATGACCGCCGCCGCCGCCGAGGGCCGCTTCGAGCTGCAGGTGTGCCGGCGCTGCGCGGCCGTGCAGTACCCGCCGCGCGACGCGTGCCACCGCTGCCTGTCGGCGCAGCTGAAGTGGACGCCGCAGGACGGCGCCGGCGAGCTCCTCAGCGAGACCGTGCTCCACCACAGCAACGACCCGTTCTACCGCGAGCGGCTGCCGTGGCGGCTCGGCCTCGTCCGCCTCGACGCCGGGCCGACGGTGATCGTCCACCTGCACGGCGACGTCGCGTCGCCGCCGCCATTCGGCGGCCGGCCGCCGCGTCCAGGAAGTGAAGTGCGCGTCCATGTCGGCGCGCGACTCGACCGCGCCGGCGCCGCGGTGCTGATCGGATTTCCGCCCGAGGAGAGCGAACACATGGCCGACGACAAGATGCTGCGCGAGATGACCAGCGACCCGAAGTTCAGGAAGATCCTCGTCACCGACGGCAAGACCGAGGTCGGCCAGGCGCTCGTCAAGGCGCTCGTCAAGGCCGGCGCCGACATCGTCTGGGTCGGCCACGCCGAGCCGTGGAAGAAGCTGCCCGGCCTCGACGACATCACCGCGTTGAAGCCGGTGACGCTGGTGCCGCTCGACCTCACCAACGGCCGCTCGGTCAGCGAGCTCGCGGGGGAGATCGGCGGCAAGGTCGACATCGTCGTCAACAACGCCGAGGTGCATCGCGCCTTCGGCATCGCGGCGCGGCGCGGCACCGATGCCGCCAAGGCGGAGATGGACATCAACTACTTCGGCCTGCTGCGCCTGGCACAGGAGTTCGGCCCGGCGCTGAAGGCGCGCTCGGCCGACGGCGAGACGCACGCCGCCGCGTGGGTGAACCTGCTCTCGGTCTACGCGCTTTCGAACTACCCGCCGCACGGTACGTTCTCGGCGTCGAAGGCGGCGGCCTACTCGCTCGCGCAGTGCCTGCGCGCCGAGATGCGGCCGTCCGGCATCCGCGTGATCAACGTCTTCCCCGGCCCGATCGACGACGAGTGGAACCAGAACCTGCCGCCGCCCAAGGTCGCGCCTGCCGCGCTCGCGAGCGCGATCGTCAAGGCGCTGAAGGAAGGAATCGAGGACGTGTATCCCGGCGACGTCGCCCAGGAGTGGGTCGAGCGCTGGCGCGAGAACCCGAAGGTGCTCGAGCGCGAGCTGGCCGCGGGCGGCTGAGCGTCAGGCGCCGCCCGGCGTCGCCTGCGCACGCGCGGTCACTCGATCAGCCGGTCGGCGCGAACGAGCAACGCCTGCGGTACCTTCAGGGCGAGAGTGCGCGCGGTCTTCTGGTTGATCACGAGGTCGTACTTGTCGGGCTGCTCGATCGGCAGGCTCGCAGGCTTGGCGCCTTTCAGGATCTTGTCGACGTAGCTTGCCGAGCGCCGGTACATGTCGGCCAGGCTCGGGCCGTAGGAGAGCAGCCCTCCGGCGTCGACGAAGCCCTCGGTCTCATACACCGCCGGCAGGCGATGCGTCGCCGCCAGCGCGACGACGCTCGCGCGGTGGTCGATCGTCACCGCGTTCGCCTGCACGATCAGCGCCTGCGCGCCCGTGCGCGCCACGCTCGCGAAGGCGTCCGCGAGGTCGCCAGGTCCGCCGATGCCGGCCACCGTGAGCGACATGCCGAGCTGGCGCGACGCGGTGCGCAGCTGCTCGACGAGCAGCGCGTTGCCCTGGTCGCTCGGACCCGGCGCGCTCGCGCCGAAGAGCAGCACCGCGACCCGTGTCGCGGTCGGCAGGAGCTCGCGCACGAGCTGGAGCCGCTTGGTGGCGGTGTCGGTCGACACCATGCTCAGCCCGGTAACGTTGCCGCCCGGCTGTGCATGGCTGGCGACGAGGCCGGCGACGATCGGGTCGGCGGAGGCGGCCATGACGATGGGAATGCTCTTCGTCGCGCGCAAGGCGGCGCGGATGGCGGCCGTCGTCGCCGCGACGATGACCTCGACGTCGCTCGCGGCCAGCTCGGCGGCGAGCTCGTCTGCGCGCTGCTCGCTCCCGGCGGCCCACCGATACTCGATCTGCAGCGTGCTGCCTTCGACGTAGCCGAGGCGCCGCATCGCCTCGCGGAACGCGGCGTCGTACTCGTTGGGCTCGGCCCGCAACGTCAGGAACCCGATCCGGCGCAGAGTCGTCCCCCGCTGCGCGGCGAGGCGCGGCGCAGCGCTCGCGAGGGACAGCGCGAGCAGCGCCCGCAGCGAGTCGCGACGGCAGCGGCGATCGACAGGCGACACGTTTCGCACGGCGGCCGCCGCCGCGTCACTCGATCACTTCATCTGCGCGCAGCAGCGCCGAGCGCGGAATCGTCAGCCTCATCGCTCGGGCGGCGCGCAGGTTGATGACGTGCTCGATCAAGGTCGGCAGCTCGACCGGCAGCTCGGCCGGCCGGGCGCCGCGCAGCACGCGATCGATGAAGGACGCGAGCCGACGGTACACCTGCTGGACGTTCGGCCCGTAGCTCATCAGGTTGCCCCGCCGCGCGAACTCGGCCCAGCCCGAGACGGCCGGGATGCCGTTTCGCACGCCGAACTCGGCGAAGCGCTCGCTGCGCAGCATCATGCCGGCGTCGGGGAACACGACGATGGCCTGGCAGCTCGAGCTCAACGCTTTCGCCAGCGTCGCTTCGAGCTCGCCGTCGACGTTGAACGGCAGGTAGCGGCTCTCGAGACCGGCATTCGCCGCCGCCGCCTGCGACGCGGCGAGCTCCGCGCTCTCGCCGGCGTGCCCGGGGTTGCTGATGAACGCGACCTTGCGCAGGTCGGGGATCGCTCCGGTCAGCGCCTCGACGCGCTTGCCGACCAGCTCGAGCGCCATCATGCTGATCCCGGTGATGTTGCCGCCCGGGCGCCGCAAGCTCTCGACGATGTCGCCCGCGACCGGATCGCCGCTGAAGGCGAACACCACCGGAATCTGGGTGCCGATGCGCCGGATGTTGTAGAGGATGGGACCCTGCGTGACGATCACGTCGGGCTTGGTGCGCAGCAGGTCGCCAACGAGCGCATCGAATCGGTCGGGCGAGTTCTCGCCCCAGTACATCTCGAAGCGGAAGTCGCGGTCCTCGACGCGTCCGACCTCGGCGAGGCCGAGGCGCAGCGCGGTCAGGAACGCCGATCGCGGATCGCTCTTGCCGCCCGAGAGAAGGGCGATGCGCGCCGGACGCGGGCCGCTGGCCGCTGCCGGCGGGGAGGTCTGTGCGTTAGCGCCCCGCAGCAGTCCGAGGCACGCCGCGCCACCGATGAAGTCCCTGCGCCCGACAAGGCCCATGCGTGTCCTTTGGCCGGCGCTCGCCGACGACGCGAGTCTAGACCCGCGTCAGTGCCGCAATGCCAGCAGGTCGCGGTTGACCTCGTTGCGGTGCAGGAAGCTGTCGCGGAACTCGGGCGGCACGTGCGTGTCGTGGACCTGGCGCACCCAGGCCTGGCCCTCGACCGACGCACGACGTGCGGCCGGCTCGCGGCCGAGCGTCGCGAAGGTCCGTGCCGACACCAGCCAGAGCTCGGGCAGGTAGAAGCTGTCGGGCAGGTAGCGTGTCGCCAGGCGACGGGCGGCCTCGACGTGCGGCAGCGCCCGCGCCGGCGCGCCGAGCACGAGCGCGCAGGCGGCGGCGCGCACGTGACCCGACAAAGCGACGCCGTGGCGCTCGCGCGTCGTCGCCCAGAGCGCGAGGTTGGCGGCCATGGCCTCGCCCTCGTCGGGCGGCACGAGGCGGGTCGCGAACAGCGTCGCGATGCGATGGAAGATGTCGTCGGCGTTGGGGATGATCTGCAGCGCCTCGCGCATCAGCGCCAGGCCGTCGCCGCCGCGCTGCGCCTCGAGCTCGGCGCGGTGCGCGAGGCGGATCATTGCCACGCCGCGCGGCACGCCGGGGCGCTCGGGCGCGAGCAGGTGAAGCGCGCGCGCCGGCTGGCCGAGCTGCTGGTAGAGGACGACCAGGCGCTGCTCGGCGAGCGCGAAGTCGGCGTTCGATGCACCGTTGGCCGCATAGCCCGCGAGCGCCTCCTCGAGCAGCGTCAGCGCCCGGTCGTAGCGGCCGACGTCGCGCAGGCGGTGGGCGAGCGTGACCTGCATCTGCAGCACGCGCATGCTCACCGCCTCGTTGGTCGCGCAGGCCACCTGGTGCGCCTGCTCGGCGAGCTGCGCCGCCTGCTCGACGAGGCCCATCTTGGCCTGCGTCGACGCGGTGTTCGACATCGTCTTCCACAGCATGTCGCGCCGCCCTGCCTGTTGCGCGGCCGCGCGTGCCGCGTCCCACGCCGGCATCGCATCGCCGAGCCGGTTCGCGTAGTCGAGCGCGAGCGCGCTCGCCTCCCAGTACTCCCACTGCTGCTCGATGTCGGCGTTAGCACGGACCCACGGCGCGTGCGGCTCGAGCAGCAGCACCGCCTCGTCGGCGCGGCGCGCGTCGCACAGCGCGCCCGACAAGGTGATCGCGAAGCGCAGCTCGAGGTCGGGGCGGCCGAGCGCGCGGGCGGCGGCGATCGCCTGGTCGCCGAGGCGGAGCGACTCGTGCAGCTCGTAGCGCGTCATCGTCAGCTCGAGGCGTGCGTCGAGCGCGAGGAGGCGCTGCTCGTCGCTCGTCGCCAGGCCCTCGACCGCCTCCACCGCCGCGCGCGCGTCGGCGCCGAGGTCGTTCGACGCCAGCGTGCGCGCGCGCCGAAGCAGCGCGTCGAAGCGCTCGCCCGGCC
>DATIDZ010000405.1:0-5857 GCA_035456045.1 Caldimonas sp. | reverse complement strand
CAAGCAGCCCGCCAGCGCGCGGACCGGCCTGGCCGCCGTCTGGGACTGGCTCGCTCGTCCGCCGGTCGCGGCAAGCTTTGCCAGCGTGATGGCGGCGACGCTCGTCGGCCTCATGTGGTGGGACCGGCCGATGGACGAGATGGTGACGCGTGCGCCAGCGACGTCGAGCGACGAGGCGCGGCCTCCCCTCGCCGCGCCCGCGACTGCGACTGCGACTGCGCCCACGACTGCGACTGCGCCCGCGACTGCGACTGCGACGGCACCTGCCCCTGCGGCAGCGCCACCGCCGGCGGGCATCGACGCGGAGAAGCCGGCGGCACCGGCGCAAGACCATGCATCGGCGAAGGCGACCGCGAACGACGACGCCGCGCGACGTCCGCAACGCAGCGAGCTGAGGGTGTCGCCTCTCGCCGACGCGAGGCGCCGCGAGCCGACGGACGTGCCCGAGAAGCGCAAGCTCGCTCAGCCCGCGAAGGAGGGCGCCGGTGATGCGGCGGCGAAGAACGAATCGCCGGCGGCGTTCCCCGCGGTGCCGGCAGAGGTGCAGGCGGAGGCGGCGCGCAAGTCGCTCGAGGCGAGCGCTCGCGACGTCGTCAAGAAGGCGGACGAGGCCGGTCGATCGCGCGCCGCCGATTCGCTCGAGCGCGCCGCCGTGCCATCGGCGGCACCGCCCGCCGCACCCGCACCCGCACCCGCACCGGCACTCGCACCCGCACCCGCCCCCGCGACGACGGCGGCGCCGCTGCCGCGCCCGACGGCGCCATCGCCGTTCAACGACCTTGCCCAGCGCCCGCGCGCCTCGGGCCAACTTCGCGAAATGGACGCCGACGGCGCCGCGGCGCCCGGGCGCAGGCAAGACGTTCCGCTCGCCGCTGCGCCATCGCGCGAGGAGGCCGAGCGCGCTCCGCTCGCCAAGGCACAACGCGCCGATGCCGCGCCGCCGGCGGGCGCCGCAGGCGCGGCCGCGCCGCTCGCGGCCGTCAGGGCGGCGATCGCGGTCGATCCGGCGCGCTGGTCCCTGCAGACGCGTGGGGGGCAGGCGGTCGCGCTCGATGCCCGCTGGCAGGCGTGGCTCGCCGATCTCGATGCGGCGGCGGCCGGCCGCTGGCGCGCACTCGACCGCACCGGCGCATCGGCCGCATCGCTGGCGAGCGGGCAAGACGGCGCAGCGCAGCGCGACAGCCCAGCGCGGCGCGACGACGCCACGACGCTTCGTCTGCTGAACGACGGGCGTCTTGCCGCGGTCGTGCGCATCGACGGTCTCGTTGCGCAGCTCGACGCTGAACCGGGCGCCCGCGCCGGACGCTGGCAGGCCGCCCTGGCCCCGGCCGATGCCGCGCGGCTGGGCCAAAGCGCACGACGCCTCTCGCCATGAGCTGCGCCCGACGGCGCGGCTGGCGCCGGCGATGCACGCGCCGTTATCATGCTCGGTTCGCCTGCGCTAACCGATGCCTTCTTCTTCCGATGCCACCCTCAGCCGTCCGCGCGGCCGGCACGAGCGGCTCGCGACCGAGGTCGGCACGGCGCTGATCCGGGTCCGCGGCGCGCGCACGCACAACCTCAAGAACGTCGACCTCGACATCCCGAGGAACCGGCTCGTCGTCATCACGGGCCTCTCGGGATCGGGCAAGTCGAGCCTGGCGTTCGACACCCTGTACGCCGAGGGCCAGCGCCGCTACGTCGAGAGCCTGTCGGCGTACGCGCGCCAGTTCCTGCAGCTGATGGACAAGCCCGACGTCGACGTCATCGAGGGGCTCTCGCCGGCGATCTCGATCGAGCAGAAGGCGACGTCGCACAACCCGCGCTCGACCGTCGGCACGGTGACCGAGATCCACGATTACCTGCGCCTCCTGTTCGCGCGCGCGGGCACGCCCTACTGCCCGAACCACGGACTCGCGCTGCAGGCGCAAAGCGTCAGCCAGATGGTCGACGCGACGCTCGCGCTGCCCGCCGAGACCCGGCTGATGGTGCTCGCGCCCGTCGTGCGCGATCGCAAGGGCGAGTTCGCCGAGCTGTTCGAGCAGATGCAGGCGCAAGGCTACGTGCGCTTTCGCGTCGACGGCGCGACGGTCGACGCCGCCGACGTGCCGAAGCTGAAGAAGGCCGAGAAGCACGACATCGACGTCGTCATCGACCGCATCAAGGTGCCCGTCACCGGCGACGCCGCCGCTGCCGCGCCGCTGCGCCAGCGGCTCGCCGAAAGCTTCGAGGCCGCCCTTCGCATCGCCGACGGCCGCGCCCTCGCTGTCGAGATGGACGCGGCGACCGAGCACCTCTACTCGAGCAAGTTCGCCTGCCCGCTCTGCGACTACTCGCTGCCCGAGCTCGAGCCGCGCCTGTTCTCGTTCAATTCCCCGGTCGGGGCCTGCCCGACCTGCGACGGCCTCGGCGTGACGACGGTGTTCGACCCGGATCGCGTCGTCGCCTTCCCGTCCTTGAGCCTGGCCAGCGGCGCGGTCAAGGGGTGGGACCGGCGCAACAACTACACCTTCTCGCTGCTGGAGACCGTTGCCGGCCACCTCGGCTTCGACCTCGACACGCCGTTCGAGGAGCTGCCCGCCGACGTGCGCGACGTGCTGCTGCGCGGCTCGGGCGAGGCCGAGATGGAGTTCGTCTACCAGGCCGAGGGCGCACGCGGCAAGCCGCGCGTCGTCAAGCGCAAGCACGCCTTCGAAGGCATCCTGCCCAACCTCGAGCGACGCCTGCGCGAGACCGACTCGGCGGCGGTGCGCGAGGAGCTGGCGCGCCTGCAGAGCGCCAAGCCGTGCCCCGACTGCCACGGCACCCGGTTGCGCGTCGAGGCGCGCAACGTCTTCCTGGTCGACGTCGCCAGCGGCGACAAGGAGCCGATCTTCCGCGTCGAGCACTTCACGCTGCGCGAGGCGCTGGCCTGGTTCGAGGCGCTCGAGCTCGCTGGCGCCAAGGCCGAGATCGCCGACAAGGTGATCCGCGAGATCTGCTCGCGCCTGAAGTTCCTCAACGACGTCGGCCTCAACTACCTGAGCCTCGACCGCAGCGCCGAGACGCTCTCGGGCGGCGAGGCGCAGCGGATCCGGCTCGCCTCGCAGATCGGCTCGGGCCTCACCGGCGTCATGTACGTCCTCGACGAGCCGTCGATCGGCCTGCACCAGCGCGACAACGAGCGCCTGATCGGCACGCTCTTTCACCTGCGCGACATCGGCAACAGCGTCATCGTCGTCGAGCACGACGAGGAAGCGATCCGCGCCGCCGACCACGTGATCGACATGGGCCCGGGCGCCGGCGTCCATGGCGGCCGGGTGATGGCGCAGGGCCGGCCGGAGGACGTCGCGGCGGCGCCGGAGTCGCTGACCGGCCGCTACCTCTCGCACGCGCTGCGAATTCCGCTGCCCGCGCGCCGCGTCAGGCCGCCGGCCGACCAGTGGCTGCGCATCGCCGGCGCGCGCGGCAACAACCTGAAAGGCGTCGACGTCGCGATCCCCGTCGGGCTCTTCACCTGCGTGACCGGGGTGTCCGGGTCGGGCAAGTCGACGCTCGTCAACGACACGCTCTACGCCGCCGTCGCCAAGCACCTCTACAACAGCCACGCGGAGCCCGAGCCGCACGACGCCATCACCGGCATCGACTTCTTCGACAAGGTGATCAGCGTCGACCAGTCGCCGATCGGCCGCACGCCGCGCTCGAACCCGGCGACGTACACCGGCCTCTTCACGCCGATCCGCGAGCTGTTCGCCGAAGTGCCGGCGGCGCGCGAGCGCGGCTACGGGCCGGGCCGGTTCTCGTTCAACGTCGCCGGCGGCCGCTGCGAGGCGTGCCAGGGCGACGGCGTGCTCAAGGTCGAGATGCACTTCCTGCCCGACGTCTACGTGCCGTGCGACGTCTGCCACGGCCGTCGCTACAACCGCGAGACGCTCGAGATCCTCTACAAGGGCAAGAACATCACCGAGGTGCTGAACCTGACCGTCGAGGACGCGCACGGCTACTTCAACGCGGTGCCGAACATCGCCCGCAAGCTCCAGACGCTGCTCGACGTCGGCCTCGGCTACATCCGCCTCGGGCAAAGCGCGACGACGCTCTCCGGCGGAGAGGCGCAGCGCGTCAAGCTCGCGCTCGAGCTCTCCAAGCGCGACACCGGCCGCACGCTCTACATCCTCGACGAGCCGACGACGGGCCTGCACTTCGCCGACATCGACCTGCTCCTGCGCGTGCTGCACGCCTTGCGCGATGCCGGCAACACGGTGGTGGTGATCGAGCACAACCTCGATGTCATCAAGACCGCGGACTGGGTGATCGACATGGGCCCCGAAGGCGGCGCCGGCGGCGGCGTCGTCGTCGCGACCGGCACGCCGGAAGACGTCTCCGCCACCGAGGCCAGCTTCACGGGCCGCTACCTGCGCCCGCTGCTCGCGGCCTGAGCGCGCCACCCGGCCCGCCCGCCAGGCGAGGTCGCTCGAGCGATGGCCCGCCCGCGCGCGAGCGGCGCCGTCGGCGCACGACGACCGCGCCGTCGCCGCACTAGACTCCGGCTGAGCCGACCCAGGAGACCGCCGTGAGCGTTGCCATCGACTACTTCCTTTCGCCGCAATCGCCATGGACCTACCTCGGTCACGAGCGCTTCGCCGAGATCGCCGCCAAGGCCGGCGCGACGATCAACGTCCTGCCGGTCGACCTCGGCCGCGTCTTCCCGGTCTCGGGCGGCCTGCCGCTGTCCAAGCGTGCGCCGCAGCGGCAGGCGTACCGGCTGGTCGAGCTCAAGCGATTCAGCGAGTACCTCGGGCGGCCGCTCAACCTGCATCCGCGCTACTTCCCCGTGGCGAGCGACGACGCCGCCAAGCTCATCATCGCCGTCGACTCGCACGACGGCAGCGCGGCCGCGATGCGCATCGCCGGCGCCGTCCTGCGCGGCGTCTGGGTCGAGGAGAAGAACATCGCCGACCCGGCCGTGCTGCAGTCGATGCTCGAGGCGAGCGGCCTGCCGTCGCGGCGCCTCGACGACTCGCAGTCGCAGGCGGTGCACGAGCGCTACGAGCAGGACTCGCAGCGCGCGATCGACAGCGGCGTCTTCGGCGCGCCGACGTACGTCGTCGAAGGCGAGATGTTCTGGGGCCAGGACCGGCTCGACTTCCTCGAGCGGCGACTGGCGCGCGGCTGATCCCGAGCCCTACATCCCGTACTTCGCCTTCGCGTCCTTGACGCAGGCGCTCTTGGCATCGCCGCTCAGCGCTTCGCATTTCTGGGCGGCGACGTTGTAGTCGGCCTCGCGCTTGTCCTTGGCGGCGTCGAGCCGGGCATCGTTGGCGACGCGGGTGACCTTGGCGTCGGACTTGGCGCGCACCAGCGCCGCCTTGGCCACCTTGATGCAGACGTCCTTGTCGTTGCCGCTGCGCTCGTTGCACTGCTCCCGGGCGACCTTGTAGTCCGCCTCGGCGGCCTCGTGCACGGCGTGCTCGCGCGCCTTGGGCGTGTCCTGGTAGGCCGCCTCGGCATTGGCCTCGGTCTTGGTTCGCGCCGCCTTGGCCTGGGCGACGCAGACGTCCTTGGCGTTGTCCTTGAGCGCGTCGCAACGGGCCTTGGCGGCTTCGTAAGTGGCCTTGGCCGACGCCTTGGCACGTTCGTACGCCGCCTTGTCGCCGGCCGCCTGCGCGGCGCCGGCGAGGGCCAGTGCGCCGACGCCGACGGCCACGGCGCGCATCAGGGCTGGGTACTCGATCGTTCGCATCGAAGGGCTCCTGAGGGTGAGAGCCATCACTTTGCACCATCTGCGGCAGGCCGTTGCCAGACGGCCGACCGCGCGAGCGTCCGAGGGCGCCGGCTCGCGCGGTGAGGCGGTTCCTTGCCCGGCCACCAAAGAAAAAGGCCGGTGCATGCACCGGCCTTT
>DATIDZ010000404.1:0-16775 GCA_035456045.1 Caldimonas sp. | reverse complement strand
TTCAAGCACGCGAAGGAGCTCACGCGAACCTTCGGCGGCAATGTCGACGATCCGACGCTGTCGGGATGGAACCTCGCGCGCGCTCCCGCCCGCGCCCGCAAGGCCAAAGCGGCGCGCTCCTAGCCGCTGGCAATCGGCGCGCGCCGCGCCGACAGCTTCGTCTCACCAATCCATTCGTTCGCGCGCGACGCGATCCGCGTGTTCGCGCGTTCTCGCGCGACGCGAATCTCCACGTCCGCACGCGACGCGCATCGCGATCGAAATTTCTCCGTCGATCCCGATTGACATCGCACACCTGCGCCAATACTATTTTTTTAAAACGGCGTTCTGTACAACAGAATGACGCAAAACGGAGACGGCGAGCTTGCGAAGCCGTCATTGACGAGATCAGGGCCGCTCTCGGTCCCGACGAAGCCCTAGGAGAAGCAATGAAGTTGAATCCCACCGTATCGGCGCTCGTGGTCGCCGCCGGAATGACCATCCCGACCGCGATGTTCGGAGCGGCAGCCGATCTCAACTCGTGCTGCACAGCGGCCGACAAGGACCAGCCGAAGGTCGGCGCCAACCTGGGGAACCAGGGCTATTCGTCGCTGAACCAGATCGACAAGGCGAACCTCGTCAGCCTCGGCGCGGCGTGGATGACGCGGGTCTCGTCGGTCCCGTCGACGACTCCCGGACCTTCGGCGGGCACCACCGACACCGGCCAGCAGACGACGCCCGTCGTGGTCGACGGCGTGATCTATCTCGACACGCCGAACGGCGGCGTCATCGCCGTCGACGGCGCGACCGGCGTCGCCAAGTGGAAGTGGACGCCGACGGTGGCGAACACGGGCTTCGCAACCACCGGAACGCGCCGCGGTGTCTCGGTCGGCGACGGCAAGGTCTTCACCCTGGCGGCAGGCCAGCGCGTGGTGGCCCTCGACAAGAACACCGGGGCGCAGGTCTGGGTGTCGCAACCCACCGGCCCGGCGGGCGCGAGCCTCGGCAACATTGCGAAGGTCGCGACCGTCTACTACGACGGCATGGTCTACCTCGGTGGCAACGACGGCAATCGCAACGCCGCGTTCGCGGTCCGCAGCAGCGACGGCAGCATCGCCTGGTCGTTCTACGGCGGCGCCGCTCCGGGCGTGGTCGTGACCGACGTCAACGGCGTGACGACCGATGCCGGTGCCACCTGGGGCCCGCTGCAGGCGAACGGACTGAGCTGCGCGCTCACCGCCGGCGTGTCGCCGTGGATTCATCCCTCGGTCGACCCCGAGCTCGGGATGGTGTACTACACGTTCGGCAACGTGCGCAGCTGCGGCTCGTCGCAGGACGGCTCCGGGCGCCCGGGCGACAACCTGTTCGGCAACTCGGTCGTCGCCATCGACCTCAAGACCGGCGCCTACAAGTGGCACTTCCAGTCGATCCGCCACGATCACTGGGACATGGACAACGTCCATCCGCCGCTGCTCGCCGACGTCAGCGTCGCCGGCCAGGCGAAGAAGGCGCTCTACTACGGCAGCAAGTCGGCGATGACCTTCGTGCTCGACCGGACCAACGGCAAGCCGCTGCTCGGCGTCGTCGAGAAGGCTCGCCCGGTCGACTCGCGCCAGCAGAGCGCCGCGACGCAGAAGTTCCCGGCGCAGGGAATGTGGTTCCCCGAATGCGTCGCCTGGGAGCCGCTCGGCACGAGCAACATCCCGGGCAACCCGTGGCGCGGCGTGCCGAACTACGACGGCTACCAGCCCAACGCCACCGGCCAGCTCGTCTACACCGAGCCCAACTACCTCGACGTCGACAAGCCCTTCGTGACCTACCCGGCCGCTTACGGCGCGACGCATCGCCTCGGCTGCATGTACGACGATCACTGGGATCTGCCCATCCTCTCGACGACTAGCCAGAACGGCGGCCCGGACTGGGCGAACCACGGCTACAGCCCCCGGACCAACCTCTACTACATCCCGTACGGCGTCAACAACGTCGCCCACGACCGCACCGAAGGCGGCAACGGGCTGCGCCCGATCGGCCAGTACCAGACCGGCGGCGTCGTCGCGATCAACGCGTCGACCAACCAGGTCGTCTGGCGCAACCACTTCGGCCTCGACGTCGCGCACGGCCAGCATCCGCTGATCACGAGCAGCGACCTGATGTTCATCGGCCTGCCCGACGGCAACTTCATCGCGATGGACGCGGTGAACGGCAAGGAGCTGTGGCGCTTCCAGACCGGTGCGTCGATCAGCTCGGGGGCGGTGACCTACACGATCGGCGGCGAGCAGTACGTCGCGATCCTGGCGGCGGGGACCGGCATTCCTTACGGCAATTCGATCACCGAGGGCGACCTGCTCTGGGCGTTCAAGCTCGGCGGCAGCTTCAAGACGGCGTCGGGCAGCAGCGAGATGCCGACCCCGGCGCCGCTCGCGATCCGGCGTCCGGTGGGCAGCACGGCCGCGAGCACCCTGGTGCCGCCGAACACGATCCTGCTGGCACGTTCCAACGGGACCGCGACGGCGACGCCCGACAGCACGGCCACCGGCGCGATGGTCCCTTCGACGCTGACGGTGCCGGTCGGGACGACCGTCACGTTCCTCAACCCCGGGTCGGCGACGTTCGCCGCCAACCCGAACACGAAGGCGCACTGCGCGACGCAGTTCTTCGAGGGGCTCTTCAACCCGAAGCTGAACCCGGGCGAGTCGTTCCAGTACACCTTCACGCGTGCCGGTGAGTACTTCTACAACGACTGCACCGATCCGCGCCCGACCGGCAAGATCGTGGTCGTCGGCGTTCCCCAGGACATGCCGGGCGCCCTGCAGTTCGTGCCGAACATCCTCAGCCTGCGGCCGGCCAACGGCGTCTTCACCAGCGTGCAGGGCCTGGCGACGGCCATGTTCAAGGTCCCGGCGGGCTACACGCTCGACGGCAACGTCCAGCTCAAGACGCCGCTGTCGACGACCTTGTTCCCGGCCGTCACGGCGACCATGTCGTCGGACGGCGGCACGCTGATCGCCACGTTCGACAAGGCGCTGATCGACAACAACATGCCGGCAGGCACCGCTGTTCCGCTCACCGTCACCGCGAACTTCATGAACGCGGGCGTCCAGAAACAGCTGTCGTCGACAGCGAACGTGCGGGTCGTCAAGTAGCTTCGTCTTCAAGCAACCGAACGGGGGCGCCGCGACGGCGCCCCCACAACCACATGGAGAGTTCGACATGAAACGAGTCTTATTGGCTTGCGTGGCCGCCCTGGCGCTTTGCTCGGAAGCCCGCGCGGTCGACTTCCTCACCGCCCAGTTCGATGTCAACGCGGTCACGATCGCCGACGGCGCGGCGCCCGGCATCGACGCGGCGTCGGGCCCGCCGTCGCCGACGCCGGTGTCCGCCTCGGCCGACTCGGTCGGGACGGCGAACATCGCCACGGCGGGCGCCATCGGTGCGCCCGGCCTGCTCACCGCGTCGGCCGACGCGTCGGCGAACGGCGGGATCGCGAACGCGGTCGCGACGTCTCACTTCTTCGGCACGTTCCGGATGACCGTCGCGGAGCCGGTTTTGGTCCTGGACTTCACTCCCGTCACCTTCGCGTCCGGCTCCGGCATCGGCTCGACCTCGCTGTTCGCGTTGCTCACGGCCGGGACGACGACGCTCTTCTCGGACCTCGTCGCGGGCCACTGGAGCTACAACCTGACTCCGGGAGTCACCTACGGCCTCGACCTCACGCTCAGCAGCGAGGCGAGCGCCGGGTTCCCCGAGGGCGTGGGCGACGCCAGCGCGTTCGGGCTGGCCAGCATCACCAGTGCCGTGCCTCTTCCCGCGACGTGGCTCCTGTTCCTGACCGGCCTCGGCCCGATCGCGGTCATGAGGAAGCGCGCAGCGCAGGGCGTCGCGG
Source organism: Caldimonas sp. (assembly GCA_035456045.1). Taxonomy (GTDB): domain Bacteria; phylum Pseudomonadota; class Gammaproteobacteria; order Burkholderiales; family Burkholderiaceae_C; genus Schlegelella_A. Next base: position 12,913 of record DATIDZ010000404.1, on the reverse strand, counting down.
GTCGGGTGGCCTGAGCACGAGCCGTTCCTCCCCGCTCGGCGAGGCTCCCGGCCCCGGATCGGCAGCGCTCCGGGGCTTTGGCCGGATCGCGGTCTCCCTGCGAGCGAGCGCGGTGATCGCCGCCTTCCGGTGCCTCTCGCGCGCGACATTCGCGTCGCTCCTGGTCGCTGCCGCGATCGCTGCCGAAGCGGCCGACGTCGCCAGCCGCGCGGCGAGCGCCGTCGCGCCCTCGGGCGCGGAGATGCTCAAGCCGGGGCTGTATCGCATCGGCGACGGCGCCGGCAGCGTGCTGCTTCGGTCGGGCGCCAGCGGGCTCGTCGTCGTCGACTCGGGGCGAGCCGGCAGCTACCGCCCGCTGCTCGCGGAGATCGGGCGCATCGCCAAAGGCGCCCAGCCGCCGGTCCGTGCCCTGGTGCTGACGGCGTCGGGCGCCGATCAGGCCGGCAACGTGGCGCAGTTCGTCGACGCCGGCGTTCCTGTCATCGTCCAGCAGCGCGCGTACGCGCGTCTCGCCGGCGACGCGAGCGCGATCCGCGCGCCCGGACCGACGGCGTTCGTCACCTACGACGCCGACTACCTGCTGCGCGTCGGCGACGTCGCGATCGAGATCGAGCACGTCGGCCGCGGCAGGACCGGCGCCGACAGCATCGTCGTGTTCCGGGACTTGCGCGTCGTCGCGGTCGGCGAGCTGTTCACCACCGCGGCGCCGGAGCCCGACTGCGCAACCCGGGGCAGCTTCGCCGGCTGGGCGGCCGCGATCGACCATCTTCTTTGGTCCGATGTCGACGTCGTCGTCCCGAGTCGCGGCGCGCCGGTCGGCAGGGCCGAGCTGGTGGCGTTCAAGGCGAAGCTCGAGGCACTCGCGGCGCGCGCCGCGTCGTCGCCCTCCGGTCCATCGGACTGCCTGCCGCCGAGGTGAAGCGAAGGCGCTCTGGGCCCGAGAAGCGCGTACGCTTCAGTTCACGTTGCGGCGAGGACCGTGATGCCTGGCTGATCCACGTCGAATCGAGCGAGGCCGACCGAAACACCATGAAGAGACGCAAACCGAGTACCCCCGGCGAGCCGAAGGATCAGACTCGTATCGCGGCCATCGAGAAAGCGTTCACGCCCGAAGAGTGCTCGCGGTTGATCGCCGACTTCACGCCGCATCTGCAACCCGCGCTGGTAGAGACCATGGATCTCGCTCAGTCGGCGAACATTCGCAAGTCGTCCGCCTTCTTCGTCGCCCCGGGCAAGTCCACGAGCTGGGTGTTCGAGCGTCTGGCCAAGACCATCCGCGAGATCAACGACACCGTGTACGGCTTCGACGTGAGCCAGTTCAGAGAGGGTTTCCAGTTCACGCGCTATGAAGTCGGCGAGTACTACGGGCCGCATTTCGACATCGGTCCGGGCAAGCTGACGGAGCGCAAGTTGAGCCTGACCGTCCAGCTGTCGAATCCTGACGAGTATTCCGGTGGAGAGCTGATCATCTATCCAGAGTTCGTGGCGCCCAAGGATCAGGGAACCATGACCGTGTTTCCGTCCTTCATGTGTCACGACGTCCGCCCGGTGCTGACAGGCGTTCGCTACTCGCTCGTGAGCTGGCTCGCCGGGCCGCCGTTCAGGTAAGGCTTGTGCGTCGGCGTCGCATGCCGGCGCTTCGGGTTCGGCCGGGATCAGTAGATGACGATCTCGGAACTGCCCGCGGAGATCCGGTCCGGTCCCTTCCAGACGCGGGCTCCGGTCGTGGCGGGCCCCGTCCACCAGCCGTTGATCGCGAGACGCTTGCCTTGCGCGTACGGCGAGACGTGAGTCACGAAGTGGGTCGATTCGGGCCCCACGTTGAAGAGCCACAGGGTGTTGAATTCCGGCGGCAGGTAGCAGCCCTTCGAACACCAGAACAACGCGCCGCCCCAGTCCGGCCGCCAATCCTTGGCCAGGTGCCACACGAAGGCGAATTGACGGTTGAGGTTCGGCCCGCTCGGCGCGACGTCGTTGTGGGGAAGGGAGTGGTCGCCCGGAAGGTACCAGGCCGCGGAGACCTCGGCCGGCCCCGGACAGGACCGGCCCGACAAGCGCGTCGCCCACGCCTTCGTGCTCGGCGAGTCGAATATCTTCGAGCACCAGGCGAGGTCCGCCGGAAAGTCGGGCGCGTCGTAGAGGTTGTGGTGGTGATAGTGAAAATCCGCCTCGTAGCCCTCGTAGACGCGCCACGCGGTGCAGGTGTCGAGGCTGCGATGCATCCGCTCGGCAAACTCCGGCTCGAAGGCGTTGCGGATCGCGACCAGACCACCGGCGGACAGCCGCGGAACAGCATCCATCAACGCGGACTTCGGTCCGCGCAGCGACGGGCGCAGATAGGTCTCGATTGAAAGGGCGCCGGTGTCCGCTGCAGCCTGCGAGCCGCCGTCGGCGGAGGGCGCGCCGGCGGTGCCCAGCGTGACCTCGTCGACGCTGACCACCTTGCGTCGCACCTCCTCGATGTCGAGCGCTCGCACCGCGGCCAGCACGTCGTCGAGTTCCCCGGCCTGCAGCGCGCCAGCCCGGCCATAGACGATGATGTTGCTGCGGAAGATCAGCAGCGTCGGTGTCGAACGGACATCGAACTGCGCGCCGATCGCCTGCTGATCCTCGGCATTGACTCTCGCGAACAAGACATCCGGGTTCCGTCCGGCGGCGGCGGCAAAGATCGGCGCGAAGGCGCGACAAGGCGCGCTCGCCGGCGCCCAGAAGCAGATCATCGCAAGCGGATGGCCGTCGATCCAGGATGCGAAGTTCTGTTCGGTGAGCTCGATCACCCCCGGTGTGTCGACCGACACGGGGCCTTGTTCGTCCAGGCGACGACGCGACATCGAAACGCTCGGCGTCGCGACGCCAGGCGGGCGATGCGGGATGCTGGCGGGCTTTCGATCCTTTCGCTTGTGCCTCTTCATGAACGCAGCTCACCGTGCCCGGTTTCGATGGACGTCGGGATCAGCGCCGCCGCGGCGCTTGCGGCTTGCGCACCAATCGGATCTTCTGCTCGCCGGCAAACGCCTTGCTCTCGACGGTGCCCTCGAGCGTATTCGCGTCGATGTGCTTGACGTACACCGTCAGATCGGGACACTTCGGCGAAACGTCGACACCGAAGACGGTGAACGCGAAGCCCACCTTCTGGCTCAGCTGGACGGTCACCGGCCTCGGCTTCGCACCGCAGACACTGTCCTTCAGGAGGGCGGCGGGGCCCACGTCGTGCCACGTCCCTGCGAAATCGGCGAGCACGAACGTGGCGGTGCCGGTCGGACCCACGCCGCCGCGGTCGAACGTGGCGGTCCAGGTTCCGTCGTAGATTTCGGTGACGACGTCGCTGAACACGTGCTTGTCATGCGCTTCGCCGGCCGGTTGGCTGGCCGCTTGGCTGGCCGGCGGGCCCGCGGCTTGGCCCGCGGCGCTGCCGCACGCCACCAGCACCAGGCAAGCGATGAGCCGACGAGAGGCGGTTCGCATGGGCCCGCCGCGCGGGGCGGGACCCGGCTGAATCGGGCCGACGGTTTCGAGAGTCATGATCTGGGTCGACGAACAGGTGTGACAGCAAAGAAGAAGTCCCCTGGCCACCGCAGCGACTCAGGGGACCGGCGAGAGACGGGATCGTGATGCGGATCAGGAGGTGCAGAACGGCGTCAGGCCCATCGCCGACTTGATGCCCTGCGTGACCAGCCTCTGGAATTCGACCTGCCCCGGAAAGCCCGAGCCCGGGGTGAACGCTCCTGCGTCGTGGCCCATGGTCGTCACCCAGGAGCGGCCGCCGTCGTAGTACTGGCACCAGGTGTTCGGGTGGAAATTGCCGTGTCCCGGGTGAACCGTGCGCCTGACGCCGAGCGTGTCGTCGTCGACGCGTGTCAAGAACTTGACCTTGGTGGGATACGGCACCAGGTTGTAGAACTCGTCGCGGTGCGGGAACCGGGTCGTGACGCCGGCCGTCGACGGATCGGCGTTGACGACGACGACGTCGCCGTTCTGGTTGGCGCCGTGATCGTAGTAGTTGGCGTTGCCGAGCAGGCCTTCGTACCACGGCCAGTTGTATTCCGTGCCGAACGCATTGTGGATGCCGACGAAGCCGCCGCCGGAGCGGATGTACTGGCGCAGGTTGGTCTTGGGCGCGTCGATCTGGGCGTTGGTCGTGGTGTTGACCGTGACCGTGACCTGTTTGCCGTGCAGCCACAGCGTGTCACGCGTCGGGCTCATGAATATCACGGCCTTGTACGAGGAGCCCAGGCCCGGGATCTGGCTGGCGTCCTCGGTGATGTCGGCGGCGATGCCTTCGGCGTTCAGCCACGTCCGCAGTGCCTGCTGCGCGACGTTGTTGGTGTTCAGCGTCGGACAGGTGGCCGACGGCGCGCAGACGGAGAACGACGTCGGGTCCTGCGTGTTCACGCCCGCGGTGAGCGCGGTGCCGAGGTTGGCGTGACGGGGACCGGCGGTGCGGCTGTAGATCAGGACCCTGTTGGGTTGCGCGTCACGGTTGATCCAGTTGTTGTAGCACTGCGGATACGGTCCGCGGCAGACGTTGTAGGTCGCGTCGAAGGCAGCCAGCGGCGCGCCGGTCGGGAGATTGCCGGTGACCGGGCCGCCGGTACCGTCGCCCGCGAAGGCTCCGCCACCGAGGAGGGTCACCGCGCCGGCGATCAAGGTCTTGGAGAAGGGTGTGGTCATCGTTGCTCCTGCTGTTGTCGTGTCGTGAAGAAGGATCGGATGGATCCGTTCAGAAGGACCCCCTGCTGGTCCGGGAACGATCCCTTGGCTGCAGGGTGTTTGGTCGCTAGTCCGTTTTGCAGAACGGCATTCTGTTTTCTCGGTGACCGATGCGGCTACGCCGCCGGGCCAACTCCCGGCTTCTCGCGGCGGCGCCGAACCATTGCGACGCCGAACAGCCCGCTTCCGAAGAGGAGCAACATCGACGGCTCTGGAACCGGCGAGATGCTGAGCGCGTCGGCCGACATGCTGATGAAGCCGAAGTCTCCAGCGCCGAGGTCCAGGTGGTACGTGAACGTGCCGGTCCGCGTCCCCGCGGCCAGCAGCTGCTGGAAGAAGACAGCAGGCAAGACCGCGTTGGACAGGTTGTCGAAGGTCAGGCGGACGCTCGCGTCGGCCAGGCCGCCCGCAACCGTGCTCGCGAAGAGCGAGTAGTCGAAGATGAAGTCGATGCCCCCGGCGACCGGCGTGGTCAAGTCGGACCCGTCGACCAGGTTGAACCGCCCGTCCTTGAACGCGCTACCCGACGCTCGCGTGAAGAGCCCGGCAGCCGGAACGGTCGACGTCGTGGCGTCGGCGGCCACGCCCGTCGAGTCGATGGGGTTGAACGGATCGTCCGCTCCGCCCGTCCCGTTCACGTTGCCGGCGTGGGCCACATTGCCGCCGGGATTCGCCTGAGACAGCGACGTCGCCGTGCCCCAGCCGGGGGAGGAAGGCAGCGTCGACGATTGCGTCACCAGACCATTGGTGGCGAAAGTCGAGAAGGTTTGAGAGCGGTCCAGGAAGTTGATGACTCCCCCGCCGGTCACCACCGCGGAGCCATGGCCGAACCCTCCGAGGTTCGCCGTCACGACCTGGGCGACGCTGGCCTGAGCCGCGCACGCCAGCACGAGCGCTGCGCCCACCGCCTTTAACGTCGGGCCGCCTTGGAGTTTCTTCAGCATGTCTTGCTCCGTTTCATGATTGACTTTTCCGAGATCGTTCTGCCGTCGCTTTGCTTGCCCCCGTTCTGTCTAACAGAACTTCGTTTTGTTTTCAGCGATTCGAGGCAGTATAGGAATCGGCTTTCGACTGTCAATCGGGATCGACGATCAAACCCCCTGATCGAAGGAGTCCCATCGGTCGCTTGAGCGCGCAAGGCGAGCCGGACGCCCGTGGCCCGTGGGCCCGGGCCTCAGTAGAACCAGTGCGCCGGAACGAGGACGAGCTGGGGGAACAGCACCATCGCGAACATGATCAGGAACTGCGCGATCATGAAAGGAATGACGCCCTTGGTGACCGCGTCCATGCTGACGCGGCCGACGCCGGCGACGGTGTTGAGGACGACGCCGACCGGAGGCGTGATGAGCCCGATCGCGTTGTTGATCATGAAGAGGACGCCGAAGTAGACGGGGTCGATCCCGGCGGCCTTGACCAGCGGCATCAGCACGGGCGTGAGGATCAGGATCGTCGGCGTCATGTCGAGCGCCGTGCCGACGACCATCACCAGCACCATGATCGCGACCATCAGCAGCGTCGGGCTCGACAGCAGCGGCTCGAGCAGCGCGACGACCTGCCCCGGGATGTTGGCGACGGTGATGAGCCAGGCGCTGACCGCCGCGGCGGCGACGAGCAGCATGACCACGGCGGTCGTCCGCGCCGCCGCCACGAAGACGCCGTAGAGCCGCGAAGGCTTCAGCTCGCGGTAGACGACGGTCGCGACGAAGAGCGCGTAGACCGCAGCGACGACGCCGGCCTCGGTCGGCGTGAAGACGCCCATCTTCAGGCCGACGATGATGATCACCGGCAGGACCAGCGCCCAGCCGGCGTCGCGCAGCGCGCGCAGCACGTCGCCGCCCGACTTGCGCGGCGGCGAGGCGATCACCTCGCTGCGCACCAGCCACCACCACGTGACGACCAGCGACCCGGCGAGCATCAGCCCCGGAAAGATGCCGGCGAAGAACAGCTTCGAGATCGAGACGTTGGCGGCGACGCCGAAGACGACGAAGCCGATGCTCGGCGGGATGATCGGCGCGATGATCCCGGCCGAGGCTATCAGCCCCGCCGAGCGCGCCTTGTCGTGGCCGGCGGCGACCATCATCGGCAGCAGCAGGCTCGCGAGCGCGGCCGCGTCGGCCACCGCGGAGCCGGAGAGCGCGGCGAGGAGGCACGCCGCCACGATCGTCACGTAGCCCAGGCCGCCCTTGATGTGGCCGACGAGCGCGAGCGCCAGCTCGACGATGCGCCGCGAGAGACCGCCGACGTTCATGATCTCGCCGGCGAGCAGGAAGAAGGGCACCGCGAGCAGCGGGTAGCTGTCGGCGCCGTTGATCACGTTCTGCGCCAGGATCTGCGCGTCGAACATGCCGAGGTGCCACATCAGCGCAGCGCCGCAGACGAGCAGCGCGAACGCGATCGGGATGCCGAGCGCCATCGCCGCGAGCAGCGAGCCGAGGAAGACGGCGATCGTCACGCCTCGTCCTCCGATTCCTTGACGAGGCTCAGGTCGGCTTCGGTCGCATGGCCGGTCAGCAGCTTGACGAGGTCATGGAGCAGGATCGCGGCGGCGGACGCGCCGAAGACCATCCCGACGGCATAGAACCAGGCCATCGACGCCCCGCTCGACGGCGCCGAGACGTCCCAGTTGATCTGCGTCTGCTCGAGCGAGCCCTTGAACAGCAGCCAGCAGCAGCCGAGCATCAGGACGTAGCCGATGACGAGGCAGACCTTGCGGCCGGCCGGTCCGAGCCGGGCGACCAGCGCCTCGGTGCCGAGGTGGCCGTGCTCGCGCAGGGCGACGATGGCACCGAGGAAGGTGAGCCAGACGAAGAGCCAGCGCGACAGCTCCTCGGAGACGGCGATGCCGGAATTGAAGGCGTAGCGCAGGACGACGTTGCCGAAGACGAGCACGACCATCAGCGCGAGGCAGATCGCGATGACCGCCTCGAGCGCCTTGCAGTACATCCTCAGCGCGGAGCCGACGACGGTCTCCGCGCCGGCCGCGTCGGTGCCCTTCAATTCGTTCCCGAGGCCGTGCTTCGCTGTGCCAGCAGGCTAGCCCTTGTGGATGCGGGCGAGTTCGTCGCTGTACAGCTTGGCGATCGCCGGGTCGTACGACGCGATGAACTTGTCGGTCACGGCCTTGGCGATCTGACGCATGCGCGCCTGCTCGGCGGGGGCGACCTCGTTGTACTGCATGCCCTTGGCCTGCAGCTCGCCGACGGCCTTCTGCGCCGCGGCGCGGCTGACCTGGCGCTGGTAGCCGCGCGCCTCGTTGGCGGCGTCGTTCATGATCTTCTGCTCAGCGGGCGAGAGCTTGTCCCAGAAGCGCTTGCTGACCAGCACGATGTTCGCCGCATAGACGTGGTTGGTCGCGCTCACGAACTTCTGCACTTCGTAGAACTTGTTCGAGAGGATGACGGCGAACGGGTTCTCCTGGCCGTCGACCGCCTTCGACTCGAGCGCGCCGTAGAGCTCGGCGAACGGCATCGGCACCGGGTTGGCCTTGAACGCCTTGAAGGTCTCGAGGAAGACCGGGTTGGGGATGACGCGGATCTTCAGGCCGTCGAGATCGTCGGCCTTGGCGATCGGCCGCTTGCTGTTGGTGACGTTGCGAAAGCCGAGGTCCCAGTAGCCGAGCGCGACCAGCCCCTTTTCGGGCAGCTTGGCGATCAGCGCCTGGCCGAGCGGACCGTCGAGGAGCGCATCGGCCTCGGCGAAATTGCCGACCGCGAACGGGAAATCGACCAGGCCGAACTCCTTGACGATGCCGGCGAGCGACGTCGTTGCCGGCGCGGACATCTCCTGGACACCGCCCTGCAGCGCCGACTGCTGCTGCAGCTCGTTGCCGAGCGTGGAGGCCGGGTACTCCTGCACCTTCATCTTGCCGCCGCTCTTCGCCGCGACCAGCTCGCCGAAGCGCTTGACGCCGAAGCTCACCGGGTGGTCGGCGTTGTTCAGGTGGCCGAAGCGGATCGTCCGCTCCTGCACGTCCTGGCCAAAGGCGGGAAGCGTGAAGCCCATCGACAGGCCCGAGAGGCCCGCGAGCGAAATGGCACGGCGGCGAGGATCCATCAATGTTTCTCCATCCAGACGGGTGACTGTACAGGATGCTGTCATGAGTAGAACGGCGTTCCATTATGGAATACGCTTAAGCGAATGCGGCGGCACGGCGCCGTCGGCGCCACTGCCATGGATCGTCGAAGTCGTGACGTCTCGGGCGCCGCGAGAGACCTCGCGCGACGCGGCGCGATGACGGCTAGGGCCGGGCCTTGGCGCGCTCGGCGACGAGGCGCTCGCGGGCGCCGCGCTCCAGCGCCTGCAGCAGCTCGTGGAGCGCGGCCGCATTCACCAGCGGATGCGGGTCGGCCGCGGTGCGAGCGGCGAGGACGGCCCGTTGCTCCATGAGGCCGGTGGAGAACGGATGCGTCGTCAGATGCACCTGCACCGGTCGCGCGTCGCTCGCCGCCATCGCGTCGAGTTTCGCCACGCTGTCGAGGTAGAGCTCGACCTGGCGCGCGTTCTGGATCGCGTTCAGGCCGAGGCCGCCGACCGTCACCACGCGATAGGCGCGTGCGCCGTCGTGCACGTCGTAGAGGTACGAGGCCGTGCCGAGCGTGTGGCCGGGTGTCTCGAGCATCGTCACCGTGCGCCCGCCGAGCGTCCAGGTGTCGCCTTCCTTGCCGACGATGTCGCGCGAGGTCATCTCCCAGGCATTCGGCTTGCCGGCAGCCGCGCTCGCCGAGGCCAGCGCCTCGGCCCACCCGGTTTCGGTCATGACGAAGCGCGCGTTCTTCAGCTCGCGCCGCAAGCGCGCAGCGCCGCCGGCGTGGTCGTAGTGACCGTGGGTGATGAGCACGTAGCGGATGTCCTGGGGGTCGAAGCCCGCCTTGCGGATGTTGTCGAGCAGCTCGGCGGCATGCGGCTCGTGCAGCGTGTCGATGAGGAAGTGGCCCTGCGGCGTCGGCAGCAGCCACGCCGACACCCAGCAGACGCCGACGAAATGGGCATCGTCGAAGGCCTTGAAGGGCGCGATGCGCTGCGCTTCCCGATCGCCGAGCCAGCGCCCGAGCGTCGGCGGCATGCGGCCCGTCTTGCCGAAGTCCTCGAATGCGGCGACGATCGCCGTCGAGGGGCAGCCGTCGAAGGGCTGCGCCTGCGCGCCGACCGCCGCGACCGAAAGCAGGAGCGAGACGACGAGGCGGCGGCGGCGGGATTTCATATCGACTCGCCTCGGCCTACCAGCGGTTGCGCAGCTCGCGCAGCTTGACGAACACGGTCTTCGCGTCGGGCCGCTCCGGCAGCCCGGGAAAGTCCTCGCGAAGCCTGGCGATCACGCTCGGGCTGGTCAGGCGCATGAAGGTGTTGATGCGCTTCTCCTCGCCGAGCGTCGTGACCTGCGCCGTCGCCGGGTCCTGCCCGCTCACCTTCGAAAGCATCGCGTTCGCGGCGGCGTTGTCGGGCTCGCGCGCGAGGGTGAAGCGCAGGTTGTTCTCGATGTAGTCGTGGCCGGGGTAGACCTGCGTGTCGTCCGGCAGCCTGGCGAGCTGGTCGACGAACGTCGCATAGAGGTCCTCGGGGTTGCCGCCGTTGTGGCAGTTTCCGGCCCCGGCGTTGAACAGTGTGTCGCCCGAGAAGATCGCGGGCCGATCGCCGTGCGAGCGCAGGCAGATGTGGCACATCGTGTGGCCGGGCGTGTCCAGGCACTCGAGCTCGACCGTCTTGCCGACTTTGATCACGTCGCCCGCCTTCACGCCGCGATCGACGCCGGCGATGCGCGAGCCGGCGCGGTGATGCGCGATCAGCTTGGCGCGGGTCGCCGCGACCACCGCCGCGTTGCCGCCGGTGTGGTCGTGGTGCTCGTGCGTGTTGAGGACCTGCGTGATCTGCCAGCCCTTGACGCGGGCCGCGTTCAGGCACTTCTCGTGGTCGAGCGGATCGATCGCGAGCGCCTCGCCGGTCTCGGGGCAGGCGACCAGGTAGTTGTAGTTGCGGTAGGCGTTGCCGGTCCAGATGCGCTCGACGATCATGCGGTGCTCCCGGCCGCAGGTGCGGCCGCGAACCATGATGCCACCCGGCCGCGCGCCCTGCTCAGGGCGCGGCGCCCGACTTGCCGGCGGTCCAGCGCTCGAGCGCCTCGCGAGCGCCGTTGCGCGCCGGATCCATCAGCGCGTCGTGCCCGACGCGCTTGGCGCAGAGCTCGATCACGTAGCCGTTCGGGTCGCGGAAGTAGATCGACTCGATCATCCCGTGGTCCGACGGTCCGCGGCATTCGATGCCCCGGGCGTGCCCCTTGGCGAGCATCGGCTGCAGCGACTCCGGCGCGACCTCGAGGGCGATGTGCAGGTCGAAATCGTGCTGCGCCTTGAACTCGAACGGCAGGTCGTCGGTCTCGAAGAAGGCCAGGTGCGAGCCGTCGTCGAGGCGGTAGAAGGTGTGCAGCGCGTGCGTGTCGCGGCCGGTCTTGGTGCGGCCGATCTCGATGGTGTGCACGAGCGGCAGGCCGAGGAAGTCCTCGTAGAAGGCGCGCGTCTCTTCCGAGTCGCGACAGCGGTACGCGTTGTGATGGAGCTTTCTGATCATCGTGCGATTCTCCCGCCGTCGCTCTGCCACTCGTCGTCACCGAAACCCGTGCGGGTGGGCTGTGATAGGTTCGCTCCGCATGAGCCAGACGCATCAGTCCGCCGACCCGGCCGGCGCGCTCGACCCGGGCGAAGAGCGTTTCCGCCTGCTGGTCGAGAGCGTCAAGGACTATGCGATCTTCATGCTCGATCCGCAAGGCCATGTGCTGACGTGGAACGCGGGCGCCGAGCGCTTCAAGGGCTACTCCGCCGCCGAGATCATCGGCCGGCACTTCTCGCGCTTCTACCCGCCCGAGGCGTTGAAGGCCGGCCTGCCCGCCCACGAGCTCGAGGTCGCGCAGGAGACCGGGACGTTCGAGGACGAGGGCTGGCGCGTCCGCAAGGACGGCACGCAGTTCTGGGCCAACGTCGTCATCACGGCGCTGCGCGATCGGACCGGAGCGCTCGTCGGCTTCGCGAAGGTGACGCGCGACCTGACGCAGCGGCGCAGCCACGAGGAGTCGCTGCGCCAGAGCGAGGAGCGCTTCCGGCTGCTCGTCGAGGGCGTCTCCGAGTACGCGATCTTCATGCTCGACGCCAACGGCAACGTCGCCTCGTGGAATGCGGGCGCGCAACGCATCAAGGGCTATGCGGCCGACGAGATCGTCGGCCGCCACTTCTCGACCTTCTACCCTGCCGATGTGCGCCAGAGCGGCTGGCCGGAGCACGAGCTGCGCGTCGCGGCGGAGACGGGCCGGTTCGTCGACGAAGGCTGGCGCATCCGCAAGGACGGCACCCGCTTCTGGGCCGGCGTGACGATCACGGCGCTGCGCGACCCGCACGGGCGCCTGCTCGGCTTCGCCAAGCTGACGCGCGACCTGACCGGGCAGAAGCGCGCCGAGGCGCTCGAGCTCGCCGGACGCGAGCGCGAGGAGATCCTCGAGGCCGAGCGCAGCGCGAGGCTCGAGGCGCAGCGGGCGACGCGCATCAAGGACGAGTTCCTGGCGACGCTGTCGCACGAGCTGAGGACGCCGCTCAGCTCGATCCTCGGCTGGACGCAGATCCTCCGCCGCAAGGCCGAGGTCCTCAAGCCGGCCGAGCTCATGCGCGGCATCGAGGTGATCGACCGCAACGCGCGCGCGCAGGTCCGCCTCATCGACGAGCTGCTCGACCTCAACCGGATCATGGCCGGCAAGGTCCGTCTCGAGCTTCGGCAGGTCTCGCTGCTCGACATCGTCCACAGCGTCATCGAATCGGCCGAGCCGGGCGCGAAGGACAAGGACATCCGCATCGAGGTTCGCCTCGATCCGGAGACGCCGCTGCTGTCGGCCGACAGCGGCCGCCTCCAGCAAGTCGTCTGGAACCTGCTCAGCAACGCGGTGAAGTTCACCGCGAAGGGCGGAACGATCGAGGTCGTGCTCGAGCGCGCCGGAACGAACGCCGTGCTGCGCGTGACCGACAGCGGCATCGGCATCCCGGAGAGCTTCCTGCCGCGCGTCTTCGACCGTTTCGCGCAGAAGGACGCCGCGACGACGCGTCGATTCGGCGGCCTCGGCCTCGGCCTGGCGATCGCGAAGCAGCTCGTCGAGCTGCACCGCGGAACGATCCGCGCGAGCAGCCCGGGCGAGGGGCGGGGCGCGACCTTCGTCGTCGAGCTGCCGCTC
>DATIDZ010000403.1:0-8636 GCA_035456045.1 Caldimonas sp. | reverse complement strand
GAGCGCGTCGGTCCAGCGCCGCACCGCGGCGGGGTCGTCGATGTCGACGCGGGCTTGCGAGCGGGGGTCGTCGGCGGCACGGGTTTCGGTCGTCATGCGGTCCTCCTCGAGCGCAGCGCAGCGGCGACGCTCCGGCACGATCGAATCATGCCTTGCGGGCGTCGAACGCGCTCCTCGCCTGCTCGGCCGCGCCGCGGACGACGCAGCCTTCGAGATGGTCGTTGACCAGCCCCATCGCCTGCATGAACGCGTACACGGTCGTCGGCCCGACGAAGGTCCAGCCGCGCCGCTTCAGGTCCTTGGCCAGGGCGGTGGCCTCGGCGGGCAGCCCGCGCGCCCGCAGCGCGGCCGGCGTCACGCGCTTCGGCCGCGTCGAGGGCGCCGGCTCGAAGAGCCAGGCATGGGCCGCGAGCGAGCCGCCCTCTTCGCGCAGCTCGAGCAGCCTGCGCGCGTTGTTGATCGCCGATTCGATCTTGCCGCGATGGCGGACGATGCCGGCGTCGCCGAGCAGCCGCTCGACGTCGCGCGCGCCGAAGCGGGCGACGCGCGTCGCGTCGAACCCGGCGAACGCGCGCCGGAACGCATCGCGCTTGTTGAGGATCGTCAGCCAGCTCAGCCCGGCCTGGAAGCCTTCGAGGCAGAGCTTCTCGAAGAGCCGCGTGTCGTCGCCGACCGGGAATCCCCATTCGCGATCGTGGTAGTCGCGGTAGGCGGGGCTGGCTTGGCACCAGGCGCAGCGGCGCACCCCGGCCTCGTCGGCGAAGAGGCCGTCCCGGGCGCTCATGCGGGCGAAGCGCCGGACTGGCTTGTCCGGGCGGCCCTTTTCCGCGCTTCGACGCCTTCCGTTCCCTGCTCGAATCGAGAAAACAACTGTTTCCTTTCCGGCCCTAGGCCCTGCCGTTACATTCTGGCCCGGCCTGTCTGGTAGAGCATTGGACCGAATCGGCTCGTCATGTCCGTCATCGCCATCGTCAATCGCAAGGGGGGAAGCGGCAAGAGCACGCTCGCGACCCACCTCGCCGCGCACTTCGCGAACAGCGGCGTGCCCGTGATGCTGGGCGACGTCGATCGCCAGCAGTCGACCCAGTCGTGGCTGCGCTCGCGGAGCCTTCGCGACCTGCCGAGGAGCGCGCCGATCGTCGGCTGGGCGGTCGACCCGAAGCGGGTCCTGCGCCCGCCGGCCGGGGTGCGCCACGTCGTCCTCGACACGCCGGGTGGCCTGCGCGGCTTCGACCTGGCGCGGGTCGTCGCCTTCGCCGACGTCATCCTGATGCCCGTCTGCCATTCGATCTTCGACCGCGAGTCGGCGGCCGACTGCTTCAACGAGATGATGGCCCTGCCGCGCGTGGCGAGCGGCCGGTGCAAGGTCGCCGCCGTCGGCATGCGGGTCGATTCGCGCACGCGCGGCGCCGAAGTGCTCGAGACCTGGGCGCGCGGCCTGAAGCTGCCCTTCCTCGGCGTGCTGCGCGAAGCACAGGCCTACGTCCGCTGCGTCGAGCAGGGCCTGACGGTGTTCGACCTGGCCGACGCGCAGGCGCAGCCAGACGTCGCGCAATGGAAGCCGATCGTCGCCTGGCTCGACCCCATCCTGCGAACGGTGCGGCGACCCGAGGTGCGCGGCAATCCGTCGGTGCATCGGCCTGATGCCGCGGCGGCAGCGGCGCGAGCGCCGACGGTCGCATCGGCAGACGAGGTGGTCGACGTCGTCGCCACGCCGTTCCCGGCCGCGCCGACGCCGGCCGTCAAGGCGGTCGCGCCTTCGGCGCCGCCGAGGCCGGCGATCGAGCCGCCGCCGCGGGCGGCGCCGGTGCGCCTCGGCCTGTTCGGCTGGCTGACGACGCCGCGGTTCCTGCACCGCAATACCTGATCGAGCGGACGCTTCGGCGCTCAGCGGCCGGCGTCCGCGTCAGGCAGGTAGAGCCGGTCGGCATAAGTCGCGAGCAGGTGCGGCCGAAAGGCCACCAGGCTCGCGGTCAGCATGCCGGTCAGGAAGGCCTCGCCGAAGCCGAGCAGGACGCGCCCGATGAACACGTCGCTGGCGTTCGGGTCGAGCGGGAGCGCCAGCGCACCGGCGACGACGAGCGCGAGCAGCGTCGCGGCGAAGCCGCGGCCCAGGATGTACACGAACAGGTGGCGCGGCAGCCAGCGCCGGACGGCCGCGCCGAGCGCCAGCACGAACGTGGCCGGGACGATGCCGAGCCAGACCAGCCGGTGCAGCCCGTCGATCCAGCCGATGTCGCCCGCGACCACGGTGACGAGCGCCGATGGCACGAACGCGATGATCGCGAGCGGCCAGCCGGCGAGCAGCACGAGCAGCGCCGCCCCCGACATCGGCGGCAGCACCGACGGGGCGTAGCGATCGATTCCCCAGAGCAGCGGCGTGATCGCCCAGGCCGCCAGCCAGGGCCAGGGCAAGTTGCCCGCGACGCCGCGCCACGGGCGAACGGAGACCGCCCCAGCGAGGGCGAGGAGCGCGAGAGCGGCATCGAGGATGACGTGCGGCATGCCGCAAAGCGGCAATCGCCGTACCACTCGTTCCGTGTCGGCTGCGGCGCGCCGCCGGCATCGCCCCACGTCGGCCCGTCCGGTCCGCCCGAGCCCTTCGATCGCCGAGAATCGGCCCGCCTCGCGGCCGAACTCCGCCCATGTTGACGCTCCTCTTCGACGGCATCGCCTACGGCATGCTGCTCTTCATCCTCGCGGTGGGCCTCGCCGTCACCCTGGGTCTGATGAACTTCATCAACCTCGCGCACGGCGCCTTCGCGATGGCCGGCGGCTACGTCACGGTGCTGCTGATGAACCGCGCCGGCGTGCCGTTCCTGGCCTGCCTGCCGATCGCCTTCGCGACCACCGCGCTGCTCGGCGCGCTGCTCGAACGGACGCTCTACCGGCCGATGTACGCGCGTCCCCATCTCGACCAGGTGCTGTTCTCGATCGGCCTCGTCTTCATGGCGGTGACGGCCGTCGACTACGTCGTCGGCTCGATGCAGCAGAACATCCACCTGCCCGACTGGCTGCAGGGGCGCCTGCCGATCGAGGCGGTGGGCATCGGCAAGTACCGGCTCTTCATCGTCGTCGTCTGCGCGCTGCTGACGATCGCGCTCCAGTGGGTGCTCTCGCGCACGCGCTTCGGCAGCCGCCTGCGCGCGTCGGTCGACGACCCGCGCGTCGCCGGCGGGCTCGGGCTCGATGTCAACCGCATCTTCGGCGTCACCTTCGCCGTCGGCTCCGGACTCGCCGGCCTCGGCGGCGCGCTCGGTGCGGAGGTGCTCGGCCTCGACCCGACGTTCCCGCTCAAGTTCATGATCTATTTCCTGATCGTCGTCTCGGTCGGCGGGACGACGACCATCACCGGCCCGCTGCTCGCGGCGCTCCTGCTCGGCATCGCCGACGTCGCCGGCAAGTACTACGTGCCCAAGCTCGGCGCCTTCATCGTCTACACGCTGATGATCGCGATCCTGGTCTGGCGGCCGCAGGGCCTGTTCGCGCGGGCGGCGGCGCGATGAGCGACGCGGCCGCGACGGCTTCGCCGGCGCCGACCGCGGCCTCGGCAGGCTCGCCTGTCGCGCGCTCGTTGCGGGCCTACGCACGCTGGCGTTGGTGGGAGCTGGCGCTCTTCGCCGCGCTCCCGCTCTCGTGGCTGCTGCTGCCGTCGCAGGCGCTGCTCCTGAACGAGATCGCGATCGTCGCGCTGTTCGCGGTCTCCCTCGACCTGGTCCTCGGCTACGCCGGCATCGTCTCGCTCGGCCACGCCGCCTTCTTCGGCTTCGGCGCGTACACGGCGGCGCTCTTCGCCAAGAACGTGATGCCCGACCCCGTCGTCGGCCTGGTCGTCGCGATCGCCGCGAGCGCGCTCCTCGGCCTGGCGTCGAGCGTCCTCATCCTGCGCGGCAGCGACCTGACGCGGCTGATGGTGACGCTCGGCGTCGCCTCGATCCTGTACGAGCTCGCCAACAAGCTCGACTGGCTGACCGGTGGCGCCGACGGCCTGCAGGGCGTCGTCATGGGCCCGCTGACGGTGCCGTTCACGGCGATCAAGGGCTTCGACTTCGACCTCACCGGGCGCACCGCCTACGCCTACACGCTGGTCGTGCTCGCGACCTTCCTCTTCGTCTCGCGCCGCGTCGTCCACTCGCCGTTCGGCGTCTCGCTGCAGGCGCTGCGCGACAACCGGCTGCGCGCGGCGAGCATCGGCCTGTCGGTGCCGTTGCGGCTGGTCGCGGTCTACACCTTCGCCGGCGCGATCGCCGGCGCGGCGGGTGCGCTGCTCGCGCAGACGACCGGATTCGCGTCGCTCGACGTCTTCGACTTCCATCGCAGCGCCGAGGTGCTGCTCGTCCTCGTCATCGGCGGCACCGGCTACCTCTACGGCGGCATCTTCGGCGCCATCGTCTTCAAGCTGCTGCACGACATGATCGCGGCCTGGACGCCGCAGTACTGGAACTTCTGGCTCGGCCTGTTCCTGGTCGTGCTGGTGCTCGTCGGCCGGGAGCGCTTCGTCCGGCCGTGGACGTGGCTCGGCAGCGGCCGCCGGCGATGACGACGGTGCTCGCGACGCGCTCGCTCGTCAAGCGGTTCGGCGGCCTGGCGGCGACCGACGACGTCTCGCTCGAGATCGCGCGCGGCGCGCGCCATGCCCTGATCGGGCCGAACGGCGCCGGCAAGACGACGCTGATCAATCTGCTCACCGGCGTCCTCGAGCCGACCTCGGGGAGGATCCTTCTCGACGGCGACGACATCACCTCGCTGGCCGCGCACCAGCGCGTTCGCCGCGGCGTCGTCCGCACCTTCCAGATCAACCAGCTGTTCAACTCGCTCACGCCGCTGTCGTCGCTCGCGCTCGCGGTCTCGGTGCATCTCGGCAGCAGCACGCGCTGGTGGCGCCCGCTCGGCGTCGACGCCGCGGTCGCCGCCGCATGCGAGACGCTGCTGGCCCGCTTTCGCCTCGGCGAGGTGATGGACCAGCCGGTTCATTCGCTCGCCTACGGCAAGCGGCGCCTGCTGGAGATCGCGCTGGCGCTCGCCTGCCGGCCGCGCGTGCTGCTGCTCGACGAGCCGGTCGCCGGCGTCCCGGAAGGCGAGCGGCACGAGATCTTCGAGACCATCGACGCGCTGCCGGCGGAGGTCTCGATCCTTCTCATCGAGCACGACATGGACCTCGTCTTCAACTTCGCGAAGACGGTGACCGTGCTCGTCAATGGCGCCGTCTTCGCCGAAGGCGACGTGCAGGCGGTGTCGCAGGATCCGCGCGTCAAGTCGGTCTACCTCGGCGAGGACGCGCGTGGCTGAGCTGTTGCGCGTCACCGGCCTGTCGGCGGGGTACGGCGAGGCGGTCGTCGTGCAGGGCGTCGACTTCGCGCTCGAGGCGGGCCGGTCGCTCGCGCTGCTCGGCAGGAACGGCACCGGCAAGACGACGCTGCTCGACACGCTCGTCGGCGTCACACGCCGCCACGGCGGGACGATCACGCTCGCCGGTCGCGACGTCACCTCGCTCGCGCCGCACCAGCGCGTCGCCGCGGGCATCGGCTGGGTGCCGCAGGAGCGCAACATCTTCAAGTCGCTCAGCGTCGACGAGAACCTGACCGCGGTGGCGCGGCCGGGGCCGTGGACGCCGCGCCGCGTCTACGAGATGTTCCCGCGCCTCGAGGAGCGCAAGGCCAACCTCGGCCACCAGCTCTCCGGCGGCGAGCAGCAGATGCTTGCCGTCGCGCGCGCGCTCGTCCTCAACCCGAAACTCCTGCTCCTCGACGAGCCGCTCGAGGGACTGGCCCCGATCATCGTCCAGGAGCTGCTGCGTTCGATCGAGCGGCTGGTGCGGGGCGAAGGGCTGTCGGCGATCATCGTCGAGCAGAACCCGCGGCAGATCCTGCCCATCACGCACGACGCGATCGTCCTCGATCGCGGCCAGATCGTCCACGCCGCGCCGAGCGAGCAGCTTCTCGCCGACCGCGCGCTGCTCGACCGCTTCCTCGCCGTCGCGCGCGCCTGAGCTCGCCGGGAGGCGATCGGCCTACGACCAGCGCAGCCAGCGCGGCGCGAGCAGCGCGCCGACCCCCGCGGGGATCGCCATGCCGAGCACGTACCAGACCGCCAGGAAGGGAAGCGTCATCTCGTCGCAGTGCAGCGCGTACGCGGCCGCGGCGATGCCACCGGCGAGGGCGCCGGCCACCGCCCCTGCGGCGGGAAGGCGCGTCGGTGCCAGGCTGCGCAGGGCCACGAACAGCGCCGCGAGGATGGGCATCGACAGCATCGCGATGAGCGCCATGCAGGCCACTGCGCTGCGGCCGAGGATCATGTGGGCGCGCGAACCGGCCGGCGCGGCGGCGACGTCGAGCGCAGCGACGGCCCACAGCAGCGCCAGCAGGCCCGCTGCCAGCGCCGCCGCCCGGCCGGCACGCTGCCCCGGCGACGCCAGCCGGCGCGCCATCAGGAACGAGAGCGTGGCGACGGCGAGCGGGACGAAGAGCTTGCCCCAGAACAGCGGCAGGTGCGCCGCGGCGGTGATGTCGGGGCGCAGGCCGAGCGTCGCGAGCACGGCGACGAGCGCCAGCGCCACGCCACCCGCCACCGTCGCGCCGAGACGGCGGTCGGTGGCTCCCGGAGCGACGCCCGGGTCGCCGCGGGCGAGCATGGCGATCAGCGCTTCGGTCTTCATCGCCGCCTGCTCGCTTCGGCGGAAAGCTTCTTCAGGCCGCGATGGATGCCCACCTTGATGGCGGCCTCCGACATGCCCGTCGCGGCCGCGGCCTCGGCGACCGAGCGGCCCTCGAGCTTCACGAGGACGATCGGCAGGCGATGGCGGTCGGGCAACGCGTCGAGCAGCTTGCGCAGGTCGCGCCGCGCTTCCGCCGGCGAAGCGTCGGCCGCGAGCAGCTCGGCGGAGCCGTCGTCGTCGAACGAGACCTCGACCTGCCGCCTCGGCGCCTGCGAGCGCAGCATGTCGATCAGCTTGTAGCGCGCGATCGCGTACAGCCAGGGCGTCAGTCGCTGCGTGGTCTGGTAGGTGTGGCGGCGGTTGTGGAGAGCGAGCAAGGTTTCCTGCACGAGATCCTCCACTTCGTTCGGGGAGGTGACGAGACGGCGCCGGAAGTAGGCGCGCAGGTGCGCGCCGCTTTGCGTCAGGAACGCTGCGTAGGCTTCGCTGTCACCGGCGAGCGCGAGCAGGAGCGAAGCTCGCAACGCTTCTTCGACGTTTTCCAACTCTCGTCTGCTATTCGGTCGCGGCGAACGGGCGGTTACAGGGGTGCGGGGAAAAATATCGGCTTCGTGACGTAACCGGCGCGCCCCGCCGCCCGTACTAGCGAGGGTGGTCGCGCGCCCTGCGCATCGCATTCCGTCCTCGTCCAGGAGTTTCGCCGATGAACCGTCGCTCGCTCACTCTCGCCGCCGCAGCCCTGGCCGCGCTTTCGCAACAAGTGCTCGCCGCCGACGACATGGCGGCCGGCAAGGACAAGACGGGCGCGACCGAGAAGTGCTACGGCGTCGCGCTCGCCGGCAAGAACGACTGCGCCGCGGGCGCCGGGACGACGTGCGCCGGCACCTCGAAGGTCGATTACCAGGGCAACTCCTGGAAGAGCGTCGCCAAGGGAACGTGCACGGCGATCAAGACGCCCAAGGGCAACGGTTCGCTGACGCCCAAGGCCTGACGGGCAGGAGCAGCGGATCGTGACTTCCCTCGGCGCCGGCCTCGGCCTCAAGCCCGAGCACTTCGAGGACGCCGTCCGGTGCGGCGCCGAAGCGATGTGGTTCGAGGTCCACGCCGAGAACTACATGGGGGTCGGCGGTCCGCGCCGCGCCTGGCTCGAGGCGATCCGGCGCGAGCACCCGATCTCGCTGCACGGCGTCTCGCTCTCGCTCGCCGGCGCCGAGTCGCTCGACGGCGCCACCCTCGCTGCGCTCGCGGCGCTGGTCCGCGACCTGCAGCCGGCACTCGTGTCCGAGCACCTCGCCTGGTCGCGCTTCGGCGGCGACTACTTGCCCGACCTCCTGCCCTTTCCGCGCACGCGGGCGACGCTGCAGGAAGTCTGCGATCACGTCGCGCAGGTCCAGGACGCGATCGGCAGGTCGATCGCGATCGAGAACCCGTCGCACTACCTGCGCCTGCCCGGCCACGAGCTCGGCGAGATCGAGTTCCTCACCGCGATCGCGCGCCGAACCGGGTGCTCGCTGCTCCTCGATCTCAACAACGTCCACGTGAGCGCCGTCAACACCGGGACTTCGGCGAGCGACTACGTCGACGCGTTTCCGGTCGACCTCGTCAGCGAGGTCCACCTCGCCGGCCATCGCGCCGACCCGATGCACGGCGATCGCCTGCTGATCGACTCGCACGACGCGCCCGTCGCCCCGGTCGTCTGGGCGTTGTTCGACCGCTTCGTCGAGCGCGCCGGCCCCCGGCCGACGCTGATCGAGCGGGACGCTGCGCTGCCGGCGTTCCCGGTCCTGATGAATGAACGCGAGCGCGCTCAGCGGCGCCTCGCCCCGATGGAGGTGACGTTCGCATGAGCGCAGGGATGCAGGAGTTCCAGTCGTCGTTCGTGAAGGCGCTCCTCGGCGCCCGCGAACCGACGCTGCCGTGGTCGAGCCAGCCCGGCTTCGACGTCTACCGCAACACCGTGATGCGCGGCGCGATCGACGCC
>DATIDZ010000402.1:0-6849 GCA_035456045.1 Caldimonas sp. | reverse complement strand
TTGGGCGTTCCCGTCGTCCCCGACGAGTAGATGATGTTGAACGCCATCTCCGGGCGAATCTCGACGGCATGCGGCGCACTGCCGGGCGCGGCGAGCCACGCGTCGAACGCGGTGCCGCTCGCCACGCCGTCGAGCGAGATGCGGCGCGACAGGCCGGCGTCGCCGTCGCCGAGGACGTCGTCGGCGCCGGCATCGACGAAGAGCAGTCGCGCGCCGGCGTCGGCGAGCATCGAGCGAAAGCTCGCCGGCGTCACCGACGCGGCGAGCGGTGCGACGACGACGCCGGCGCGCAGCGCGCCCAGGAAGATCGCCGCGTAGCGCGTCGAGTTGATCGCGCAGATCGCGATCGAGTCGCCGGCGCCCACCCCGTCGCGCTGCAGCGACGCGGCGACGCGGTCCATGAGCGCGTCGAGCGCGCCGTAGTCGAGCGTGCTGCTCGAGTCGACGAGCGCCGACTGGTGGGGCGCCGCCTGTGCGTGCTCGCGGAGCAGCTCGGCGATCGGGCGAAACGGCAGGTCGACCGGGACAAGGCCGCCTGCGGCGGACGGATCGCTCATGGCGAAGGCCTCGACGTCGTCGGCGCCCGCACCATCTGCTCGAGCAGATGATCGAGCGCATCGGCGAGGTCGTCGCAGCGGCCGGTGTGCACGGCCGAGGTCTGGATCATGGTGCTGCGCGGCGCGACCAGCCAGTGGAAGCGCTCGCGCAGCGAGAGGCGCCCGATCGCGCCGGCCGCCGCGCCACCCGCGCACACCGAGGCGATCGCGGCGAGCGCCGTCCGCACCGCGTCCAGGTCGACGTTCGGATCGAGCGCGCGCAGGCGCGCCTCGTCGACGGCGAAGCGTGCTGCGAGGTAGCCCTTCGCGTCCGACGAGACGATCGCGCCGACGTTGACGAACTCGCCGCGCTCGACGCGCGGCACGACGCGAACGATCGCGTAGTCATACGTGCAGGGATCGGGCACGGGCCGCCTCATCTGCGAAGGCGCGCGGCGCATGGAGGCGCCGCGCGAAGTAGTCGGCGTAGGCGGCGCGGTGCGCGGCCTTGCTCGGAAAGACCGGATCGTCGTCGAGCCAGTCGTCGGGAATGAGCTCGGTGATCGCGGCGATGCGCTCCGTCGTCAGGCGCGCCGCCAGGGCGGCGTCGGCCGCCGCGAGGTTCGTCGCGAAAGGAAGCAGGACGTGGTCCTTGATCGCCGCGAACGCGGTCGTCGCGCGCTCCGCGTACGCGCCGGACGAATGATGGAAGTAGAGCGCCGCGCCGTGGTCGATCAGCCAGAGCTTGCCGTGCCAGACCAGCATGTTGGTGTTGCGCGGCGTGCGGTCGAGGTTGGTGACGAAGGCGTCGAACCAGACGATGCGCGAGGCGAGCTCGGCGTCGGGCTGCCAGGCGAGCGGGTCGAACGCGACCGACCCGGGCAGGTAGTCGAGGGCGAGGTTGAGGCCGCTGCTGCCGTCGGCAGCGCCCGCGCTGGCGCGGATCAGGTCCTGGATCTCGGCGTCGGGCTCGGTGCGCGCGAGGTCGGCGTCGACGCAGGCGAAGACGATCTCGGGCACCGGCAGGCCGGCGGCGCGCGCGATCTCGCCGGCGACGAGCTCGGCGACGAGCGCGCGCGGGCCCTGGCCGGCGCCGCGGAACTTGAGGACGTACAGGCCCTCGTCGTCGGCCTCGACGATCGCCGGCAGCGAGCCGCCCTCGCGCAGGGGCGTCACGTAGCGGACCGCGCGCACCGTTCTCACGATTCGCCCGGCGCAAGCGGCAGGAAGAGGACCTTCATCACGGGGAGCGTCGATTCTAGGAGGGGGTCTTGAAAGCCTCGCCAGCGCCGCCATCTCCCGACGCGCCACGCCCGCCCCCGGGCCGCCTCCAAGAATCACGCCGGAACGCCGATGGACAAGCAAACCCTTTCCTTCCAGGCCGAGGTCAAGCAGATCCTGCACCTCGTCACCCACTCGCTCTACTCGAACAAGGAGATCTTCCTCCGCGAGCTGATCTCGAACGCGTCGGACGCCTGCGACAAGCTGCGCTTCGAGGCGATCGACAAGCCCGAGCTGTACGAGGGCAGGACGGATCTCGAGGTGCGCGTCGCCTTCGACAAGGAGGCCAAGACCATCACCATCACCGACAACGGCATCGGCATGTCGTCGGAAGAAGCGGTCGCGCATCTCGGCACGATCGCCAAGAGCGGCACCCGCGAGTTCATGTCGGCGCTTCAGGGCGACCAGAAGAAGGACGCGCAGCTGATCGGCCAGTTCGGCGTCGGCTTCTACTCGGGCTTCATCGTCGCCGACCGGATCACCGTCGAGTCGCGTCGCGCCGGCCTGCCGGCCGAGGAGGGCGTGCGCTGGACGTCCGAAGGCGCCGGCGATTTCGAGGTCGAGACGATCACCCGGCCCGAGCGCGGCACGAGCGTGATCCTGCACCTGCGCGACAGCGAGGAGGAGTTCCTCTCGTCGTGGAAGCTGCGCTCGATCATCTCGAAGTACTCCGACCACATCTCGCTGCCGATCCTGATGCAGAAGGAGGAGTGGGATGCGGACGCGAAGAAGCAGGTCGCGAAGGACGAGTGGGCGCCGGTGAACAAGGCGTCGGCGCTCTGGTCGCGGCCGAAGGCCGAGATCACCAAGGAGCAGTACGAGGAGTTCTACAAGCAGATCAGCTACGACACCGAGGCGCCGCTCGCCTACACGCACAACCGCGTCGAGGGGCGCAGCGAATACACGCAGCTGCTCTACATCCCGAGCAAGGCGCCGTTCGACCTCTGGAACCGCGACAAGCGCGGCGGCGTCAAGCTCTACGTCAAGCGCGTCTTCATCATGGACGACGCCGAGGCGCTGATGCCGGTCTACCTGCGCTTCGTCAAGGGCGTGATCGATTCGAGCGACCTGCCGCTCAACGTCTCGCGCGAGCTGCTGCAGGAGAGCCGCGACGTCAAGGCGATCCGCGAAGGCTCGACCAAGCGCGTGCTGTCGATGCTCGAAGGCCTGGCCGAGAGCGAGGATTCCGCCGAGAAGGACAAGTACGCGGCGTTCTGGAAGGACTTTGGCGTCGTCCTGAAGGAAGGCATCGGCGAGGACCACGCGAACCACGAACGCCTGACGAAGCTGCTGCGCTTCACGTCGACGCACGCGGACGAAGGCGTCTCGCTGGCCGACTACGTGGGCCGCATGAAGGAAGGCCAGGAGTCCATCTACGTGATCACGGCTGACAGCCTGGCCACCGCGAAGAACAGCCCGCAGCTCGAGATCTTCCGCAAGAAGGGCATCGAGGTGCTGCTGCTCACCGACCGCGTGGACGAGTGGCTGCTGAGCCACCTGCACGAGTTCGAGGGCAAGACCCTGCAGAGCGTGGCCAAGGGCGCCGTGGACCTGGGTTCGCTGCAGGACGAGGCCGAGAAGAAGCAGGCCGAGGAAGCCGCCACCGCATTCAAGCCGGTGCTGGACCGCCTGAAGGAAGCCCTGAAGGACCGCGCGAAGGACGTGCGTGTCACCACGCGCCTCGTCGACTCGCCGGCCTGTCTCGTGGTGGAGGAGGGCGATGTCAGCGCGCACCTGGCGCGCATGCTGAAGCAGGCGGGTCAGGAGGCCCCGGCGTCGCGGCCCACGCTGGAGGTGAACGCCGACCATGCGCTGGTCAAGCGCCTGGATGGCAGCGCCCACTTCGACGAACTGGCGAACATCCTGTTCGACCAGGCGCTGCTGGCCGAGGGCGGGCAGCTGGAAGACCCGGCCGCCTACGTGCGCCGCGTCAATGCCCTGCTGACGACGACCCTCTGAGGATCTCGGCTTGTTCGAGCAGGCGGGTCGCCTGCTCGTTCCAGTAGCCCCGCCCGCCGAACCACGGGAACGCCACCGGGAAGGCCGGGTCGTTCCAGCGGCGGGCGATCCACGCGCTGTAGTGGATCATGCGCAGCGTGCGCAGGGCCTCGATCAGGCGCAGCTCGCGCCAGTCGAATTCCATGAAGTCCTCGTAGCCCGCCAGCAGCGAATCGAGCTGGCGGCGCATCTGGACGGGTTCGCCCGACAGCAGCATCCAGAAGTCCTGCACCGCGGGGCCCGTGAGGGCGTCGTCCAGGTCGACGAAGTGCGGGCCGGCCTCGGTCCACAGCACGTTGCCGGTGTGGCAGTCGCCGTGCAGGCGCAGGCTCCGGAAGGCCCCCACCTCGTCGAAGCGTTGCTGCACCTGTTCCAGCGCTGCGTCCACGGCCTGCTTCCACGGCGACTCGGCATCGAGCGGGATCAGTTCCGACCCGAGCAGCCAGTCGCGCGGACCGGTGCCGTACGTCGCGATGTCCAGGCGCAGGCGGTGTTCGAACGGGCGGGTCGCCCCCACCGTGTGGATGCGGCCGATGAAGCGGCCGATCCACTCGAGCACGGCCGGGTCCTCCAGCTCGGGTGCCCGGCCGGAGCGGCGGGCGGCGACACCGAAGCGGTAGGTCTGGCCCTCCACATCGAAGCGGGCGAGCGTGCCGCCGCCGTCGAGTTCGAGGGGCGCGGCCACGGGGATCTCGGCCTCGTGCAGCTCCCGCGCGAAGCCGTGTTCCTCGAGGATCTGTTCGTCGGTCCAGCGGCCGGGGCGGTAGAACTTCGGCACGACCACGCTGCCGTCCTCCAGGAACACCTGGAACACGCGGTTCTCGTAGGAATTGAGCTGGATCAGGCGGCCGTCGCCGCGCAGGCCGACCGAGTCGAGGGCGTCGAGCACCGCTTCCGGCGTGAGGCCGGCGTAGGGTGTGTCGAGCGAGGGGGAGGAGGGCGAGGACATGCGCGCATCGTACGACGCGCGCAATGGGCCTGGGTCAGCGGCGCGCGCCGGAGGCCATGCGGGGGTCGTCGTCGTCGACGACGCCACCGACGTCGTGGCCGAAGCCGCTGGTGCGCTGGCCCACCGACGAGGGGGCGTTGCCCTGGGGGTCGGACAGGGTGCTGAAATCGCTGCCGGTGAAGGACGAGTCGAAGCGGCTGTCCATCGCGAAGAACGAGTCCTGGAACAGGGAGGAGTCCTGCCAGAGGGCCGTGCGTTCGGCCCTTCGGTTGGCCACGGTGCTGGCGAGGCTGTCGCGCGCCTCGTTGAGCGATGGGGCCGGCAGCGGCGCGCGGGCGGCGGCGCCGCTGTGCGGCACGAGCAGCTGCAACTCGGCGACGGACGGCAGGTGGTCGGCCGGGCACACCAGGTAGCGCACGCGGCAGGCGTCGAGCACCGATTGCTTGATCTTCATCACGCGGCTGGAGTGGCCGCGTTCCACGTCGAGGTCGATGGCGGCCAGCACGCGGCCGTTGGCGCTGCAGACCGCGAACGTGACGTGGTTCGAGCCCAGCAGGTCGTACCAGTAGCGCACGGTGGTGACGTCGGTGGGCTGGCAGAAGCGCACGAGCGGCAGCTTCGACAGGATGACGTGGTGGGGCAGGGCTTCGCGCAGGAGGCGGTAGATGCGGCGCTCGTCGGCGGTGAAGACCGGTCGGCCGGTCAGGTCCCAGTTCGCGGGGAGCGGCTTCGGCGGCGGCGGCTTGCGTCCTCGCAACACCAGGATCGTCAGCAGCGGCATCACGATGGCCACGGCCACGGCGACGATCCAGGGGAGGAATTGATTGTTCACGGTACTGACTCGGGGGATCCGCGATGCCCGTGGGGGCAGGAGGGTTTCGGATGGATCCTAACCCTGGGTGTCGGAGGTGTTACATCCCCGACATGGGTGTGCGAACCACGCCCCTCCGGGGGTGCCTCGGACCCTCTCGCGGCTCACTCCGATGCGATGCGTGCCTTCTCGGCGATGTGGTCACCAACGTCGCGCACGAGGTTCATCAACTCGTTCATGCGCCGGGCGTGAACTTTGAAACGGAAATCGAGTTCCGCTGCATGCTGCCCGACCAGCTCGTCGACCCGGGAGACCAGGTCGTCGGGGGGCAGCTGGAGCCACGCCGCCGATTCGGGGCCGTCGCGCTGCACCGTTGCGCCGGCGTTGGCGGCGATCTTGAGCATCGCGTTGTTTTCGCTCAGCGCGTGGATGAAGAGGCGGTTGCAGCCGCGGTTGCGGGCGTGGAGCATCGCGCGGTCGAACAGGCGGGCGCCGTAGCCACGGCCGCGGGCCTGCGTCAGCACGGACACGCCGAACTCGGCCGTGGCGCGGTCCTCGGGGGCCTTGGCGTCCGGGGCGTAGGCCAGGTGCGCCATCGCGATCAGCACGAGGCTGCGGTTGAAGATGCCGAAGAGTTCGTCGCGCTCGAAGTCGAGGCCGTCGACGTAGCGGCGGATCTGCTCGTCGGTCGCGGGGTAGCCGAAGCGCAGGTAGCGGTCGCGGGGGTCGAGCGACAGCAGGTGCAGCGCCGCGCGCTCCCGGTGGCGGGGGGCGAGGGATCGGATGGGCACCCACTGGAACAGCGCTGGCTCGGAGGTCTTCATGGTCTGGCGGAACGCTCTAAGGGTAAACACTGTATCACCCATTGTGCGCCGCAGCAAAAACAAGGTGGTCGGAGTTGACGGAAGAGCCCCCGTAGCCTGCGCCTCAGACTTCGGATACACTAGAAGGCTTTCCCGACTGGGCTCTGGGAAAAAGGCTGGATGAAACTTTGGAAAAAAGCTCCCCTGGAGTGATTGGATCAAGGTCTTCTTCCGGTAACGACGAACCGATGAGTGAGAGGCTGCCGCATCGCATGAGCAGCACCGAACGACCGAACCTCGTCCCTTGTTTTGAGCCTGATTCGAAAGAACCTCATGAAGACCTTCAGCGCCAAGCCGGCCGAAGTGACGCACGAGTGGTTTGTGATTGACGCCACCGACAAGGTGCTCGGACGTGTTGCCAGCGAAGTGGCACTCCGTTTGCGCGGCAAGCACAAGGCCATTTACACGCCT
>DATIDZ010000401.1:0-10481 GCA_035456045.1 Caldimonas sp. | reverse complement strand
CCGAGCGTCGCCTCGTCTCGTCGGCCGTCCTCGGTCGCTGCGATGCGCTCGACGGCGTCGCCGACGGGATGGTGCAGGACACGAAGGCGTGCCAGGCCGCGTTCGACCTCGCGCGCGACGTGCCGACGTGCCCGGGCGCGCGCGACGGCAGCTGCCTGTCGGCAGCGCAGAAGGCCGGCATCGGCCGCCTCTTCGCCGGCGCGACGACCGCGTCGGGATCGCGCGTCTACGCGAGCTTTCCGTACGACGCGGGCCTCGCGACCGTCGACTGGGCGTCGTGGAAGTTCGCGGCGCCGTCGACGCGCGACGCCGGCGCCGTCGCCGACATCTGGCAGGTGCCGCCCGCGAACCCCGTCGGCTTCGATGGCCGCGCCTTCATGCGCGCGGGCAACGTCGACGCCTGGCTCGCCTCCGTGCAGGCGACCGACGCCACCTACCGGGACGACGCGCTGTCGTTCATGACGCCGCCGCACCTCGACGATTTCTCGGCGGTGCGCCGGCGCGGCGCGAAGATCGTCATGTTCCATGGCACGAGCGATCCGATCTTCTCGAGCGACCACAGCGTCGCCGTCTACGAAGGCTGGAGCGCCGGCAGCGGCGCGAGCGCGGCGAGCTTCGCGCGGCTGTACCTCGTGCCGGGAATGAACCACTGCCGCGCCGGCCCGTCGACCGATCAGTTCGACCTGCTCACGCCCCTGGTCGCGTGGGTCGAGCAGGGGCGGGCGCCCGAGGCCGTGATCGCGACGGCGCGCGGCGCGGGCAATTCGGCCGGCGCGAACGCCGACGTTCCGGCGAGCTGGTCGCCGCAACGCACGCGGCCGCTCTGTCCCTATCCCGCCGTGGCCCGCTATGACGGCCGCGGCGACGTCGAGTCGGCGGCCAGCTTCGCCTGTCGCTGACGCTTGTCGGAGAAGCAACGATGCCTTCCTTGCCCCAGACGACGCGACGAGACGTCCTGATCGCCGCCGCTGCTGCCGCCACGACGACCGCGCGCGCCGCCGACGCCGTGCACAAGCCGCGCGACGCCGAGCTCGCCGCGCTCGCCGCCAGCGTGCCGCTCGTCCTGCCGCGCACCGAGTTCGTCTACGAGGCGTTGTTCGATCTCGCGCCGACGCTGCAGCTCGGCGCCTCGCCGTTCGGCGAGCGGCGCATCGTGCCGATCACGGGCGGGCGCTTCGAGGGGCCCGACCTGCGCGGCCGCGTGATGCCCGGCGGCGCCGACCGCCAGCTGGTCCGACGCGACGGCGCCGTCAACCTCGACGCCACCTACGAGCTGGAGACCGACGACGGTGTCGTCATCTCGGTGCGCAACCGCGTGCTGTCGCGCCAGCCGAAGGAGCCGGCGAACGCGCCGCGCTATGCGTTCTCGACC
Source organism: Caldimonas sp. (assembly GCA_035456045.1). Taxonomy (GTDB): domain Bacteria; phylum Pseudomonadota; class Gammaproteobacteria; order Burkholderiales; family Burkholderiaceae_C; genus Schlegelella_A. The sequence goes on along the minus strand of DATIDZ010000401.1, from coordinate 9,109 downwards.
CTCGACATCGTCGCGCCCGATGGCCGCTACGGCTGGCTCAACGACTGGGCGTACGTCGGCACGCTGCACGGCCTTCGGCCGCGGCCGAACGTCCTCATCCGCGTCTACAAGGTCCTCTGAGGAAGCGCCGACCGATCAGCGCAAGCCGCCCTCGAGCATGTAGAGCTGCCAGAGCTCGCGCCGGCGCATGTTGAGCACCGGCTGCAGCGCGCGCAGGCCGGTCGCGCCCACGCTCGCCTCGAGATAGCGCAGCTCGGCGAACTTCGCGCGCGTCTCGTCGTCGGCCTGCGGCGGCTCGAAGCCGGCCTCTCGCATCATCAGCACGCCCTTGGCGCGCAGCGCGAGCTCGGTGTAGAGCCGCAGGTAGCAGAGCGCATCGGCGAGCAGCGCGCCGGGCAGGCTGCGCTTCAGCGACGCGAGGTAGCGCCCCGGCGGCGACGTCGCGAAGCTGCCGGAGCCGATCAGCTCGAGCAGCTGCGCGTCGGCATCGAAGCCGTGGCCGATCCACTGGCGCAGCGCCTGCTCGCTGCGTTCGAACACCAGCCATTGCAGCGGCGGCAGCGTCAGCATCGTCGCCAGGGTCGCGATCAGCGGCGCGTGGCTGAGGTGATTGAAGCCCGAGTGAAGGAGCACGGCGATGACGAAGCCGGGCAGGAAATGCCACGCCCTCGCCTTCGTCGACTGCTCCATGCGAGCCAGTCCCATGACCGCGAACAGCGCCGTCGTTCCGCCGTGCATCAGCGCCGTGCCGAAGCCGCGCACGATCCACGTCCCCATGCCCGCGTCGCTCGCGAGCCGCAGGTAGTACAGGTTCTCGGCGAGGGCGAAGCCGGTGCCGACGGCGAAGCCGAAGATCGCCGCGTCGACCAGGAACCCGATGCGGTGCATTCGCACGAGCACGACGACGACGAGGCCCTTCAGCAGCTCCTCGGTCAGCGGGGCGACGTAGCGCGAGAACGCGGGCAGGCCGATGTCGAGGCGGCCGAGCAGGACGGCGTTCAGCGGATAGCTGGCGATCGCCAGCACGGCGCCCGCGCCGATGACGGCGACGACCGCCGTCGGCGCGAGCAGCTTGTAGCTGTCGAGCCAGAGCAGCGCCGCCAGGAAGACGAGCACCGGCAAGAGCGCGACGAGCGCCGACACGGCGTGAGTCAGCATGGCGGGCGACGCGCGATCACAGGATCTTCAGCGAGATCATCCACTCGTTGCCGCTCCGGCGCGAGCCCGCGTAGCCGACGGCGAAGCCGGCCGACAGCGTCATGTCGTACCAGTGCAGCACCGACAGGCGAAGGTCGACCTGGGTGCCGAGGTTGCCGTAGGTCCTGCGCACCGAGGCGTCGAACGGGTCGGTCCAGAGCCCCGAGGCGAAGATCGCAGGACGAAGCGATTGCAGGTGAAAGATCGGCGTCCCGAGCGATTCGAACACCAGCGGCGGCAGGTTCAGCTCGAGCGTCTGCTTGGCGAATGTGCGGCCGGCGATCTCGTCGATCTTGAAGCCGGGCATCGACCCGGCTTCGCGGTACCGCTTGACCGCCCCGTCGTCGACGATGTTGTTGCCGAAGCCGCCGAAATAGTAGTTGGCGAGCGGATTGGTGCGATCGCCGGCCGACGCACCGACGGCGCTGCGCGACCAGATCGACGCATGCCCGAGCGGCAGCGGCAGGCCGAAGTCGTAGTTGCCGTGCAGCTGCGTGATGGTCTCGGTCTTGATGCGGTGGACCGTCGCCAGGGCCGCCCATGTGACGCCGCCCTCGTCGTCGACGGCGCCGAGCGAGCGGCGGACGTCCGTGTAGCGCAACGCCATCTCGCCGGTGAGCAGGCGATCGAAAGGGACGCTGACGTTCTGCGCCGACGGCAGCGTGTCGATCTTGTCGTAGTAGGCGAGGTCGTAGCTGAGATCGAGCTTCTTCGGCGGCTCGAAGATCAGGAACTGGTCGTAGCCGAGCTTGGCGGCGTAGCCCTTCCTGCCGCGCTGCGTCGGCCCGAACAGGTCGTAGAAGTTCGAGCGGTTCCACGACAGGCCGGCGCGCCAGCCGAGGTAGCGGCCCTGGATGTCGACGTGGCCCTGCTCCTCGCCCGGCAGGCCTTGGCCCGGCGTGTAGGCGGCGGTGACGCCGAGCTGGGCGAACCCGACCGGGTCGCCGAAGTTCGCGTGATAGCCGATCCCGCCCGCGGTCTTGTAGCCCTGCAGCACCGGAAAGGCGTTGAGCAGCTGCATCTGCTCGAGCGGTCGGTAGACGCCCGTCGACTTGACCTGTGCGTCGTAGTCGACGCCGCTCGCCGGCGGAACCTGCCACGTCGTGACGACCGGATGGCGCGCCGCGACCTCCGCGCCGAGGAAGGTGATCGCGCTCACGTCCTCGATCGGGCGCGGCTCGATGATCGCCGGCGTGAAGCCCTGGCCGGTGTAGCTGAAGACGATCAGGCGGCCGTCGGCCATCGGGATCGGCCGGAAGAGGCCGGTCTCGGCGTTCGACACGGCCTTGACGTCGCCGGTCGCCACCTCGTAGCGGAAGATGTTCGACACACCCGTGTAGTAGCTGCTGCCGTACAGGTAGCGGCCGTCCTTCGTGAAGACGAAGCCTTCCGGCGCCGACTGGCCGAAGCGGAACTCGCTCAGCGGCTCGAGCTGTCCGCCGAGCAGCGCCGCCAGCGTCCACACGCGGAGGAACTGATCGCCGGCGATGTCGGTGATCGACGCGGAAAGCAGCCGCCCGTCGGTCGAGATGTCGAGCTCGCCGGGGACGACGCCGTACGGGAACCGGTGGACGGTCTGCCAGCCGTCATACGGATACGGGAGGCGCACCAGCGTCGCCACGCCGTCCTCGTGACGCACGCCCATCAGCGATCGATCGGCCGGGTTGAACGCGATCTGCCCGATGCGCGCTGCCTTGAGCAGGACCTGCTGCCGGCCGGTGTCGACGTCGATCGAGACGAGGTTGCGAAAGCCCAGGTTGTCGGTCGTGAAGAACGCCGTCCGGTTCACCGCGTCGAACGCGAGCGAGGTCACCGAATACAGCATCGCACCGGGGATGTCGGCGAGCGCGCGCGTCGCGCCGGTGCGCGTGTCGAGCGCGGCCAGGTGGTCGAGCGTGCCGGGATAGCGGACGCCGGCGTAGAGCGTGCCGCTCGCGTCGTCGTAGAAGGCGCGCGAAACCGAGCCGAGCGCCGTCGCGGCGAGATCGCGCTGCGGCGTGATCGGTTGCTTGCGCACCTCCGCGAGGTTGCGGCGCTGGAACTCGTGCTCGAAGGCGATCCAGTCCTGCCAGGCGGCGTCGAGGGGCAGGCCGAACACCTGCTCGAACTGGTCGGCGTAGTGGCGCCGGCTGCCCTCGTCGCGGCGCAGCCAGGCGACGACCTTCTCCGGCGAGCGGGCGTAGGCGAGCCAGGTGAAGAAGCGGCCGCCGTAGAGGTAGGCGTTGGCGCCGACCTGGAAGTCGACGCGGGTGCCGCGCGAGACGAGCCCGAGCGGATCGTAGAAGTGCGCGTCGTCGCGCACCATGGCGCGGAACACCATCTCGTCGTAGCCGCCCTGGGCGCGACCGAGACCGCCGGCCATCCAGGTCTCCATGAACACCGCGCTGCCTTCGAGGTACCAGCGCGGCACGGTGAACCTAGGCACCGTCAGGTAGCTGTATAGCAGCGATTCGGGATGCGCCGGCTGCGGCGCGACCTTGCCGAGCAGGAAGCCGCGCCAGCGCCGGTCCTCGGCCGATGCCAGGTCCGTGGTGGCGACATGGACCATCTCGTGGTTCATGGTCGAGTACATCCGCTCGTTGCTCGGATTGGTCTCGAAGGCGTTGGCTGCCGGCGCCACATCGATGCGCAGCAACGTGTTCGGCGCGGGCGACACGCCGGCATTGCCGTAGTCGGAGAAGTCGCGCAGCCAGACCGTCGTGCGCTCCGAAGGCGACCATCCGAAGATGCGGCGCTGCCAGTCGAGCGCGTTGCTGAACGTGCGCGCCGTGTGCGGTACGAGGAAGCTCAGGCTCGGGTCGGCATAGAGCAGGCGAAGGTCGGCGGTGTCGACGGTCGAGAGGCCGAGCGGGCCGGAGTCGGCGCCGGCGGCGAGCAGCGGCAGGCACAGCAGGGGGCACAACGACTTCGCCAGGCGCACGCGGCTCCTCCGGGATGGGGCGGGCGCGAGAGGGTAACCGCCGCCGCGCACAAAGAGAAAGCCGCCGGCCCTCGCGGGCGGCGGCTTGTCAGGACGAAGTCTCGCTTACGGCTGGGCCATGCGGTTCGTCGACTTCTCCATCGCCCGCTGCGCCTCGAGGCGACCGGCCTCGGTGCGCTGCGCCTTCATCTCGGCGGCGCTCCGCTCGGCCGTCATCTGTGCCTTGCGGTCGGCGGTCAACTGGGCGTCGGTGGCGCGCTCGGCCGTCATCTGCGCCTTGCGGTCGGCGGTCATCTGCGCGTCAGTAGTGCGCTCGGCCGTCATCTGCGCCTTGCGGTCGGCCGTCAATTGGGCGTCGGTGGTGCGCTCGGCCGTCATCTGCGCCTTGCGGTCCGCGCTCATCTGCACCTGACCGCGCTCGGCCGCCATCTGCGTCTGGTTGCGCTCCGCCGTCAACTGTGCGTCGGTGCGCTCGGCCACGGCGCGATTCGCGTCGGGCGCGGTGCCGATCGCAGCGCCCGGGGTCGCCGTCGGTGCCAGCTTGACGTCTTCGCTGCCGTTCGGCGCGGCGCGATAGCGCTGAGCCGGCGCGACGGTGCCCATCACGTCCTTGGCGACCGGAAAGTCGAAGCCGAGCTGGGCCACGACGACCACGGCGGCGGCGGCAATGCCGGCGCCGAGCCAGCCCTTGCGACTGGCGAAGAATCTGCTGCTCTGCTGGCTCATCGAAAGGCTCCTGAGTGGGGTCGGTGACTGGATCGCTCGCCCATCGCCGCGGCGCGATCCCGGTGTTCGGGTCGACGTGTACCCAAGTACACGGCGAGGCGAAAAAGGTTGGTCGGTCGCGCCGAGCGACGCCGGTGCGGCCGGCAGGGCCGCGGAGACGGCGGCCACGAGGCCTTCGGGCACGTGCTCCTTCGGCATCTCGCGAAGCGCCTGGAAGAGCCCCTGCCATTCCTCGAACTCGGCACGCGCAGCCGGGTCGGCCGCCAAGCGCAGCTCGAGCTCGCGCGTTTCGCTTTCGCTGGCCTCGCCGTCGAGAACGGCGTGCATCAGCTCGGTCAATCCGGTCGGCACGTTCACCTCAGCTCCAGTCGGGGAGCATTCCCCGCAGACGACGCCGGGCCTCGAACAGGCGCGACTTCACGGTCTTCTCGTCGATCTCGAGGATCAGCGCCATGTCCTCGTAGCTGCACTCGGAGAAATGGCGCAGCGTCAGGACCAGGCGGTCGTTCGTCGGCAGGCTCATCATGGCGCGGCGCAGATCGCGGGACAGCTCGCCGGCGCTGGCCTGCCGCTCGGGCCCGCGGTTCTCGTCACCGGCGACATCGACGTCGTCGTCGAGCTCCTCCTCGTGCCGGTGGCGGCGCTGGAGGTTGAGCGACTCGTTGACCGCGATCCGGTAGATCCAGCTGAAGAACTTGTAGCGCGGGTCGTAGTCCGCAGCCCGCTCCGCGACCTTGAGGAAGACCGTCTGGCTGATGTCGTTGGCATCTTCATGTTTGCGCAGGATCCAGAACGCCGCGTTGTAGACGGCTCGCTGATGGCGGACCACCAGGCTGGTGAACGCCTCGCGGTCGCCGCTCAGGTAGCGCTCGACCAGGAGCCGGTCATCGTCGTCGTCAGAAGTACACGCGACGGCGGCAGAAGTTGGCGAGCGCATCAGCGGCCGGGTTCGATCTCCAGGATCTGGTCGAATCCCGAATAGCTGAAGATGTCCTGGAGGTGACGGTTGACGTCGGTCAGGCGCAGCCGGCCGCCGGCGCCGAGCAGCCGCTTGTGCGTCTTGAGGAGCACGCCGAGCCCGGCGCTCGACAGGTATTCGAGGCGGGCGCAGTCGAGGGTGACGGTGCCGTCGAGGCGGTCGAGGTACGCCTGCGCCGCCGCGGCCTGCGTGGCGTCGAGCCGCCCCGACATCGTCACCGGCCCGCCGTCGCCCCCGTCGATCGTCAACATCTCGCGCCCCCGTGGCCGGCCGCATCGGGCGGCGGGCAAGTTCTTGTCTTCCGGAACGTGATGCGGCTGCACCGGTCCGGCTCCGAATAGTCGTACTTTACGGAGTCCACGAGCCGAGGAATCAGGTGCAGGCCGAGCCCGCCCGGCCGGCGCGACTCGGCCGGCAGCGTCGTGTCGACCACCGGCGCTCGGGTGACGTCGAAGCGTTCGGCCTCCGGCTCGGTCAGCGTGACTTCGACGCCGTCGGGGATCGCCGCGATGTCGATCGCCACCGGCGCGCTGCCGCGGCCGTACTTGACGACGTTGGTGAAGAGCTCCTCGAGGACGAAGTCGACGTCCCGCTGCAATTCCGGCGGCGCGTGCAGGCGCTCGAACGCCGCGGTCGTGAAGGCGACGACCTCGCTCAACGCGTCGATGCGGCGCGGGAACGCGGCGCGCTCGCTCACGCCGCCGCCTCGCGCTTCACCAGCACGACGGTGATGTCGTCGTCCTGGGGCGCGCCGGCAGCGAACGCGTGCAGCGCCTCGAGAATCGCCGCCGACAGCGAAGCCATCGAGGTCGTCCCGTGCCGTGCGACGACGTCCTCCACGCGGCCCTCGCCGAAGGCTTCGCCGTCGCCGTTGACGTACTCGTAGATGCCGTCGGAGAGCAGCACGAGGACATCCCCGGCCGCGAGCGGCATCTCGACGGCGGGCCGCGGCTTGGGCAAGGTCATCGCGCCGAGCGGAAAGCTCGTCGGCCGGTGGCGCGAGCAGGCGCCGCTCGACGCGTGGAACTGCAGGATCGGTCCCTGGCCGGCGCTGATGTAGCGCACGACGTGGCGATGCGGGTCGAGCAGGCCGATGAAGGCCGTGATGAAGCGATCCGCCGCGAGCGTGTCGGCGAGCTGGTCGTTGACCTGCGCGAACGCGGTCTCGAGGTCGGCGCCGAGGCGAAACGCCATCCGCAGCATCGCGTGCATCTGCGTCACCGACATCGCCGGGCCGATGCCGTGGCCCGTCGCGTCGCCGAGCACGACGAGCAGCCCGTTGCCGACCGGCGCCAGATCGAAGGTGTCGCCGCCGGTGAGCAGTGCGGGACGGAACGTGCCGTGGACGTCGTAGCCGGCGAGCACCGGCATCTGCTGCGGCAGCGTGCTCCGCTGCACGACCTGCGCCATCTCCATCTCGCGGCGCAGCTTCTCGCCCTCGATCAGCGATTCGATCATGCGCACGCGCTGCAAGGCGACGGCGCATTGCGCCGCCAGCGCGGTCGCGAGCTGCTCGTCAGCCGCGTGGAAGGTTCCGCCGATGCGGTTGAGCACCTGCATGACGCCGACCAGCGCGCCGGCGTGGTCGATCAGCGGCACCGTCAGGCTGCAGCGCGTGCGAAAGCCCGAGCTGCGGTCGACCTTCTGGTCGAAGCGCGGATCGGCGTAGCAGTCGGGCACGTTGAGGACGCGGCGGTCGCGCGCGCACGCGCCGACCAGGCCGACGCCGACCGGGATGCGCACGCGCTGCAGATCGCTGGACACCTCGAGCACCAGCTCGCCGGCCTCCACGTCGTGCAGCCAGACCGAGCACCGCTCCGCGCGCAGCACCTGCCGCGCCGCCGCCGTCACCGCGGCGAGCATCGACATCAGGTCGAACGGCGCAGCCAGGCTGCGCGTGACCTCGAGCAGCGTGGCGAGGTCTTCGCTCGAGAGCGCGCCGCGCGCCTGGGGGTCGGTCATCGGCCAAAGGCTAGCGCATCGCGGTAGCGGCCGCGCGTCCGACGACGAACGGCCGGCGCGCCACGCCCCGACCCGATGAGCGCCACGAACGGCACCGATCCGGTTTACAACGGTGTCCTGGAGCACCCTGTCGCGAGAAGCATCCATGAACACTGCCGACCTGATCGCCATCGACACGCACACCCACCTCGAGGTCTCGTGCCGCAACCCCTTCGACAACTACGGCGAGGAGTACGACCGCGCTGCCGACAAGTACTTCCGCTCGAGCAAGCGCCCGACGATGGACGAGACGATCGCGTACTACCGCGAGAAGAAGATCGGGTTCGTCAACTTCACGGTCGATGCGGAGACCCAGATGGGGCGGCGGCGGATCCCGAACGAGGAGATCGCCGAGGCCGCGCAGGCCAACCCCGACATCATGGTCGCGTTCGGCTCGATCGATCCGCACAAGGGAAAGATGGGCGGCCGCGAGGCGAGGAAGCTGGTCGAGGAGTACGGCGTCAAGGGCTTCAAGTTCCACCCGACCGTGCAGGGCTTCGACGTCACCGACCGCATGGCATGGCCGATCTACGAGGTGATCGCCGAGCACAAGCTGCCCGCCGTCTTCCACAGCGGCCACTCGGGCATCGGCAGCGGCATGCGCTGCGGCGGCGGGCTGCGCCTGCAGAACTCGAACCCGATGCTGCTCGAGGACGTCGCGATCGCCTTTCCCGACATGCAGATCATCGTCGCGCATCCGTCGTGGCCGTGGCAGGACGAGGCGATCTCGCTCGCCATGCACAAGCCCAACATCTGGATCGACCTGTCGGGCTGGAGCCCGAAGTACTTCCCGCCCCAGCTCGTCCAGTACGCGAACACGCTGCTGAAGGACCGCATCCTGTTCGGCAGCGACTTCCCGCTCATCACGCCCGACCGCTGGCTCAAGGACTTCGAGGAAGCCGGCTTCAAGGACGAGGTCAAGCCGCTCATCCTCAAGCAGAACGCGATGCGCTTGCTCGGACTCTCGTAGCGACCGCCTGCTCGCGAACCCCGCGTTCAGGGGGGCTCCTCGATTGCGATCGCGAGCCTAGGATGGGCGACCGTCGCGGCGTCGTGGGCCGGGCCGGCGCCCCCCAACCAAGCGAGGAGTCGCGATGCGTCCCTGTCTGTTCCTTTCCGGGCGCGCCGTCGCCCTCGTCTCGTTGTTCTGGCTGGCCGCACCGGCCCTCGCGCAGACGTCCTACGACCTGCGCGCGTTCAGCGTCGACATCGGCTTCCAGGTCGAAGGCGACCACCAGGTCAATCCGACGGCACGCTTCGAGGACAAGTTCGCCAATCTCGATCCG
>DATIDZ010000400.1:0-17043 GCA_035456045.1 Caldimonas sp. | reverse complement strand
CGACGGCACCGACGGCGCTGGCGGCGCCGGCGCCGTCGGTCCGACCGGCGCGTGCTGCGCGGTCGTGCGATTCAGCGCCGATGCGGGCCTCTTGCGCCCGACGCGCAGCGGCGGGCGTGCGCGATCGGGTCGATCCGCTCCGCATGCTGCGCGTCGGCTTGCTCATCGGACCCGGCATGACTGCGTGACCCCGCGGCGACGTAAGCGAGCCCCTTCGGACGAAGAGGCCGCAGCAGTCTACAGGCGCACCGACGCCGCGGCGATCCGGTCACGGGCCGATCACGACCCGGCGCTGCGGCCGCGTCTCGATCGAGAGCCTCGCGCGCCGGGCGGCGGGGCCGGCGTCAGGCGACGGACGTCTCCGCCGCCGCCGGCGTGCCCATCGTCCAGCCTTTCGCCCTGCGCAGCCGTGCCACGGCGCTCTGCATCGTCAGGTGCAGGACATCGCGCTGCGCGTGGCTGCCGCCGAGGCGGTGCGCGTGCGCCGGCAGGCTGGCGAGCAGGGTGACGGCCAGCATGTCGTCGCCGCGGCCGTAGGCCGCGAGCGCACGGCAGGCGGCGAGCCCGAGCAGGCGCGTCGTCGTGCCGTGGCGGCTCGATCTCGAGTAGGCGGCTCGGAGCGACCGCAACAGACGATCGACCCGCTCCCTGTCGCGCGCCCCGACGAACGCGAGCATCGCGTGCACGTCGTTGAAGCTGCAGAAGCCGTCCTCGATGCGGGGCGCCCACGCGTCGGCGAGCTCGAGCCAGCGCCCGTGCGTGTCGCAGCCGGCGAGGTCGATCCGCCAGAGCAGGGCCGACGCATCGATCAGGTCGGCAATCGCCTCGGAGCGGTCCGCGCGAACGTGGTGGTGGTAGATGTCGAGCGCGCGCTCGGGGCGGCCGAGCGCGAGCTGGAACAGGCCGCGGTGCCACCAGCAATGCGTTGCCACGACGGTGTCGTCGGCCCAGCCTTCGACGTGCTCGGCCAGCCAGCGCTCGCCGGCCTCGGCGCGGTCGGTCATCTCGAACACGTGCGCCATGACGTGATGCGCGCGCGCATCGAGCGGATCGATCGCCAGCGCGGCGCGGGCGCTCGCCTCCGCTTCGGCGTAGCGCCCGTTCTCCTCGAGCGCGAACGCGTGCATGGCGAGCACCGTGTGGTAGCCGGGCAGCGCCTGCGACCACGCCGGCAGCACCGCGGCGACGCGCTCGCTCATGCAGCGGGCGTCGCCGCTCACGTAGTCGAGCGAGTGCGCGGCCTGCAGCGCCAGCGCGTCGCGCGGCTCGCAGCGCAGCAGCTCGCCGAGGGTGGCGCGCGCGCCGTCGAAGTCGTCCTTCTCGAGCAGCGCGCGGATGGCGGCGACGTGCAGGCGCTCGCGCCCGGTGGCGGGCAGCGCGGCGGCGCGAGCGAGCGCCGGCCGAGCGAGCGCGAGGCGGCGCGGGTCGCGGCTGCACGCGAACAGGTAGGCCTGGAGCACGTGCGCCATGACGAAGTCCGGCGCCTCCTGCAGTGCCGATGCGAGCGGCGCCTCGACGCCCTCGCGCCAGCCCTGGAACGCGTCGAGCGCGCGCTCGAAGTCCTCGAGCGCGGCCGGCGCGGCGCCCGAGACCTCGCAGCCTCGGTGGTCGACGACGTTCATGGCGACGACCCCGACGACGCGCTCGCCGCGGGCGCGATGTTGAGGTTCATCCGGAACAGGTTGCCCGGATCGAAGCGGCGCTTCAGCGCCTGCAGCCGCGGATGGTTGCCGGCATAGCTTGCCGCCACCCGCTCGCCTTCGTCCTCGGTCAGGAAGTTGACGTAGCCGGTGCCGGTCGCGTGCGGCGCGATGGCGATGAAGACGGCGCGCGCCCAGTCGCGAACGCGCGCATCGTCGGCCGGATCGGACCAGCGGCCATGCACGTTCATGATGAACCGGGCATCGCGGCCGACGAATGCGGTCGCATCCGCCGGCACGCGCGCCATCGCCCCGCCGAGCTGGGCGACGAAGATCTCGCACTCGCCGCCGGGAAGGCGGCGCGCGGCCGCGATCAGCTCGTCGATCGCAGCGTCGCTCAGCCGGTCGAAGTTGTTGGTCTTCCAGTAGTTGCGAGCGCCCGGCGTGAGCAGCGGATCGAAGGCGCCCTGGAAGCCGGCATAGGGCATCGGCCCGAGGGCGACGGCGATCGGGTCGCCGAAGCGCGCGATCGGCGCCGCCGCGCGCTGGCCCGCTTCCATGTCGCCGGCGTAGACGATCGGAAGGATGACGACGTCGGTGCCGTGCGCCGATTGCGGCAGGAACGGCAGCGCCGGCGCCTTGCGCATCACCGTCCACACGCTCAGCGCGTCTGGGGCATCGGCGCTGAAGTCGCGCCACGCGCGCAGGACCTGGCGCGCCTGCGCGAACGGATAGACGACGAAGCCGGCGTACACCTCGGGGCCGACCGGATGAAGCGCGAACTCGAACGAGGTGACGACGCCGAAGTTGCCGCCGCCGCCGCGCAGCGCCCAGAACAGCTCGGGCTCCTCGCGCGCCGACGCGGTGCGAACCGAGCCGTCGGCCAGCACGACGCGCGCGCTGATCAGGTTGTCGATCGTCAGGCCGTGCAGCCGCGTCAGCCAGCCGAAGCCGCCGCCGAGCGTGAGGCCGGCAACGCCCGTGGTCGAGTTGATGCCGAGCGGCGTCGCGAGGCCGTGCGCCTGCGCGGCGGCGTCGAAGTCCTTGAGGAGCGCGCCGGCGTCGACCCGCGCCGTGCGCTTGGCCGCGTCGACCTCGACCGCGCGCATCGCCGAGAGGTCGATCGTCAGCGCCCCGTCGGCGACGGCGTTGCCGGCGATGTGATGGCCGCCGCTGCGCACGCTGAGCAGCATGCGATGCTCGGCCGCGAAGCGGACCGCCGCCTGCACGTCGCGCTCGTCCAGGCAGCGAGCGATCGCCGCGGGGCGGCGGTCGACCATCCCGTTCCAGACCTTGCGGGCGTCGTCGTAGGCGGCGTCTCCGGCAATCAGGAGTCCGCCGCTGATCCGGCTCGCGAGCGCCTCGACCTCGGCGCCGCGAACCTGCCGCACGTCGCGGTCCAGCGTAAAGTAGGTCAGTGAGTTCATTGATGCTCCGCGCTGTGAGTGAGGAAGACGCCGGCCGCTGCCTTCGCGACCGGTGAGTTCATTCTTCGGCGCGCCCCGTTCGCGCACACGACTTCGCGTCGTGGCGCCTTGCTCGTCCGTCCGCCGTTGCAGGCGCGCGCAGTCGGCCCTTGATCGCGCGTCCTGCCGACTTGACCGAAACAACGGATCGCACCGAATGGAACACGACACGCTCTCCGACGTCCTGCGCAACGTGCGCCTGCGCGGCGCCGTCTTCTTCTCGGTGAGCGGCAACAGCGGCTGGGTCGCCGAGTCGCCGCCCGCCCGGCAGATCGCGCCGCTCCTGCTGCGCGGCGTCGAGCACGTGATGGAGTACCACGTCGTCGCCAGCGGCACCTGCTGGGCGGCCCTCGACGGCGGCCCGTCGGTGCAGCTCTCGGCCGGCGACGTCGTCATGTTTCCGCACGGCGACGCCCACGTCGTCTCGAGCGGGCCGGGGATGCGCGGCCAGGTCGACCTGGCGTGGTTCCAGCAGGTGGCCGGCGAGCGCTGGCCGGTGCAGGTCACCTACGACGGGCTCGACGTGTCCCGCGCAGCGCCTGCGCAGGACGGCGCCGACGCGACGATCGTCTGCGGCTTCCTCGGCTGCGACATGCAGCCGTTCAATCCGCTGATCGAGGCGCTGCCGCGCATGCTGCACCTGCGCGGCGGCAGCGAGGACGCGTGGATCTCGCAGTTCACGAAGCAGGCGATCGTCGAGTCGCGCGCGCAGCGGCCCGGCGGCGAGGCCATGCTCGCGCGCATGAGCGAGATGATGTTCGTCGACGCCGTGCGCCGCTACGCCGACTCCCTGCCCGAGCAGAGCGCGGGCTGGCTCGCCGGCCTGCGCGACCGCTTCGTCGGCAAGGCGCTCGCCCTCGTCCACGAGCGGCCGGCGCACGACTGGACGCTCGACGAGCTGGGCCGAAGCGTCGGTCTCTCCCGCTCCGCGCTGCACGAGCGCTTCGTGCAGCTGCTCGGCGTCGCGCCGATGCAGTACCTCGCGCAATGGCGCATGCAGACGGCGGCGCGGCTGCTGCTCGAGACGCGCTCGCCGGTCGCCGCTATCGCGCTCGACGTCGGCTACGACTCCGAGGCCGCGTTCGCGCGCGCCTTCAAGCGCTTCGTCGGCAAACCGCCTGCCGCGTGGCGGCGCGAGCGCGACGGCGGCGCCGACTGACGCGTGTATCCAACTGCACCGCGAGGTCGCGTGCGGATGTTCACGGGGCGCGCGGGGTGCGACGCGCACGGCGCCGGCGTCTTCCTACGATGCGGTTCCCTTCGACTGGAGAACACGCCATGCCCTGGCGCAACGGCCCGCACGCCCGGGCAACCGGCAGCGCCGATCGCGAGCGGCTGCCTCGCGCGATCGCCGCCCGCCTGAAGACCGCTGGCTGCATCACCGAGCTGCCGCTAGCGACGGCCGCGATCGACGCGGCCAACCAGCCGGGGCCTGCCACGCCGCCGGCGGCGCTTGACCGCTGGTCGCGCGAGGTGTTCGAGCTGATCGAGTGGCGCCGCTTCGAGGCGGTCGTCGAGGCGCTGTTCGCGCAGGCCGGCTTCGAGACCCGGTCGCAGGCGCACGGCGCCGACGGCGGCGTCGACATCTGGCTCTATTCCGTCAACCACGCGAACGGCGATGCGCCGGTCAGCATCGTCCAGTGCAAGCAGTGGATGCGTCAGAAGGTCGGCGTGAAGGAAGTGCGCGAGCTGCGCGGCGTGATGGCGCAGCACGCCATCGTCCGCGGCCAGTTCGTGACGACGTCGGATTTCACCGCCGACGCGCGCGCCTTTGCCGACGACAACGGCATCGGCCTGCACGACGTCGACGGGCTGCTGCGCATCATCGCGACGCGGCACCCGAAGCAGCAGGAAGCGCTGCTGCGCGTGGCCTTCGAAGGCGACTGGTGGCGACCGACGTGCGCGAGCTGCGGCATCAAGCTGGTCGAGCGGACGGCGCGCCAGAGCGGGCGCGCCTTCTGGGGTTGCGAGAACTTCGTCCGCGGCTGCAAGACGCAGATGGCGATGCGCTTCTAGCCGCCCTCGCCTGCGCCGCAGGAGCGCCGAACATTGCGATATGTCAAGTAATGTGAATCGTTCGCATTCGCAATGACTGATAAGATCGGCTCCTTTCCCACCTCTGGAGCCTCGATGAAGCCGCTCATTTCGGTCGCCCTCCTCGGCGCCGCCAGCCTGTTCTCCGCGCACGCCTTCGCCAAGGCGGATTGCAAGGCCTACCCCAAGGCCGAATGGATGAGCGAAGCCGACGCCAAGGCCAAGATCCTCTCGCAGGGCTACACCATCAACAAGTTCCACGTCTCCGGCAACTGCTACGAGATCTACGGCAAGAACAAGGACGGCAAGAAGGTCGAGATCTACTACGACGCCAAGACCCTCGAGCCGGTGAAGTCCGAGATCGAAAATTAGGCGATGCCCCAGGCCGACCCGCGCGTGACGGGCCCCGAGGGCCGCGTCCTCGTGTGGGACGCCGCCGTTCGCCTGCTGCACTGGTCGCTCGCGGGCGCGGTGCTGTTCGATCTCGTCGTCGACGACGGCGGCTGGCTGCACCGGACGATCGGCTACGCCGCGGTCGCCGTCGTGGTCGCGCGCCTGCTGTGGGCGCTGGTCGCCGGCGGCTCGGCGGGCCTGGCCGCGCTGAAGCCGTCGCTGCGCGCGACCGTCTCGTACCTGCGCCGAGGCGCGCCGCGCGCCGTGGACCACGACCCGCTCGGCCGCTGGATGGTGTGGCTGCTCTGGCTCCTCGTGCTGCTGCTCGGCGTCACCGGCTGGATCAGCCGGCTCGACGCGTTCTGGGGCGACGAAGGCATTCGCGAGGTGCACGAATGGATCGCGCACGCGCTCCTGGTCGCGTTCCTCGTTCACGTGTCGGGCGTGGTCGCGATGAGCTGGCGGTGGCGCGAGAACCTGATCGCGGCGATGCTCGGCGGCCGCAAGCGCCCGCTCGAGCGCGACTAGGCGCGAGCGCGACCAGGCTCGAGTGCGGCCAGGCGCGAGCACCGCGCACCGGCGCGCCACCCGGCGCCGGCACGCAGCCCGGCGTACGATGCAGCGATGTCCGAGATGCTCGCCCTCTCCGCCTCGCTTCCCGAGATCGCGTTCGCCCCCGGCGAGGTCGTGCTGCGCGAGGGCGGCTCGGCCGGTGCGCTCTGGATCCTGGTGTCGGGCGCGCTCAAGGTGACCAAGGGCGGCGTCGTCGTCAACACCATCACGCGTCCCGGCGCGATGGTCGGCGAGATCGCGGTCCTGCTCGACACCGTCAACAGCGCCACCGTCGAGGCGACGCAGCCGAGCGTGCTGCGCCATGCCGCCGACGGCAACGCGCTGCTCGCCAGCGACCCGACCATCACGCGCCTGGTCGCGATCGGCCTCGCCGAGCGGCTGAACTTCGTCACGACGTACCTGGTCGACCTGAAGCAGCAGTACGGCGATGCGCCCGGACTCTCGATGGTGTCCGATGTGCTCGCGCGGCTCGCCGAGCGCCAGGCCACCCGGGCACGGCCCGGCTCGGCACGGGACCCTGAGCCCGAGTACTAGACGGGAAACGTCAGAAGACGGTGCGCTCGGGCGCGCGCTCGTCGAAGAGGCTGAGGCTCTCGCTGCCCATCATCGATCGCCACGACGCCGTGCCGGCGGCGAGATCGATCTCGACATGGCAGGGCACCGGCCCGATCTGCCGGCCTGCGTTGAAGACCCACGTCGGGCCGATGCGATCGGCCCACGAGCCGGCGGGCTTGAACGGCGACTCGTGCACGTGGCCGGTGAGCACGACGTCCGGCCGGTGTTCCGCGATCCATCCGTCGACGTCGGCATCGCCGTAATGGCGTCGCCCGGTCCAGCACGTCGGCGAGCCGAGCGGCGGCCAGTGGTAGACCCAGATCCAGCGCGCGGGCCTGCGCGCCGCGTCGGCCGCCAGTTGCGCCGCGACGTCGGCGCGGCCGAGCGGGCCGTCCCACCAGGGGCAGATCGTGACGAGCGTGTCGCCGCAGGCGAGCGAATCGCCGTCGGTCGGCACGCCCGCGGCCCGCGCCTCGGCGAGCCACAGCGCGGCTTGCTCGCCGCGCGCGTCGGGACCGGTCAGGTCGTGGTTGCCCGAGCCGATGACGACGCGACCTGCCGCCTGCAGCAATGCGAGGTAGCGAAGGATGACCACCGACTGGGCATCGAGCGAGACGGTCGAGCTGATGTCGAGCTGGTCGCCGGCGAGGACGACGAGGTCGAACGACGGCGCCGAGCGGACCACCCAGTCGAGTTGAGGCAGCGTGTAGTGGAGATCGGAAACCAGCAGGATGCGCACGATGCCGGGGCTCTGCGAGAAGATCGGGGCGGCGTTCGTGCCGAGGACGCACCATCCCGTGCAAGGAGCGCGCCAGAAGCGAGGCCTCGAAGCGGTGCATGACCGCGGCATGCACCGATCGGCCTTGAACGCGTCGCGACCGAGGGGGCGATCGCGCTCAACCCAGGCCGCTCAGCGCTCGCTGCAGCGACGCGTCACCCGCGCTGCCGCCTTGGCCGGCGCCGAACAGGTCGGCGGCCAGGGCGCGCTCGCGCGCGCCGATGAGCGCGATGAATTCCTCCGCGCCCTTCATGCCACGGAAGACGTCGAACCCCGTTTCGAGAGACCGATGCAGCTCGGCCAGCCCGGCGGCGCGCGCCGGGGCGCGCATCACGCGCAGGGCGTTGCGCAGCATCGGCTTGCGCGTGAGTCGATCGAGGTGCGCGGCGATTCGCAGCGTCAGCTCGATCTGACGTTCGCGATCGGCCGCGTGCCCGGTGCCTTGCCACGCCTGGACGTAGCCGACGGGCGTGATCTCTCCCGCCGGCAGGTGCGTCGCCATGGCGGTGTCGAGCGTCTCGGACAAGGCATGCAGCTCCGACAGAATGGCGACGGTGTCGGCGGCCTCGGCCGGGAACACGCGCACGACCGACGGAGCGACGCGGGCGAACTGGGCGTCGCGGGTCGAGAAGTCGCCCGGGCCGTACAGCTCGTCGAGGAAGTAGCGCGCCGCGGCGCCGTAGCGCGGGCTGGCGAGCAGGTCCGCGTAGGTGTGCGCGAAGCGGCGCTGCTGGAACGCCTTCAGCGCCGTCACGCGCGCGAGCAGTCCGGGCACCTCCGCGCGGCGCTCCCGCTCCGCGTCGACGACGCGGAGCTGGGCGGAGATCTCCGCTGCCGACGTGGCCATCGCGGCGGGCTCGACGGACCGGACGATCGGCGCGTCGCTCAGGTCTTCGCCGCCAGGCCGAGCCGCTCGATGAGCGCCTTGTCCTTGGCGAAGGTCTCGCGCGCCCACTTGGCGTAGTCGTCGCCGCTGCGGTACCAGGCGTCCTGGTTGAGCTGGTCGAGCAGCTCGACGTGGCGCGGCTCCTCCATGGCCTTCTTGAACGCATCGTGCAGCGTCCTGGCGACCGCCGGGTCCATCCCCTTCGGCGCGACGATGCCGTAGGGAGACGTCGCGACGACGTTGTAGCCGAGCTCCTGTGCCGTCGGCACGTTCGGCCACCGCTTGGTGCGCTTCTCGCCGAAGGTGACGAGCAGGCGCAGCTGGCCGCTCTCGACGAGCTTGTCCCAGCCGGACGCGTCGCTCTGCGCCATCACATGGCCGCCGAGCACCGCCTGCGTCAGGTCGGCGTTGCCCTTGAACGGGATGTGGTTCAGGGTGACCTTCGCGTTGGCCGCGAGCTCTTCCATGAGCAGGTGCGGCGACGTGCCGATGCCGGTCGAGCCGTAGTCGATCTTGCCCGGGCTCTTGCGCGCTGCGTCGATGTATTCGTTGAAGGTCTTGTAGGGCGAGTCGGCGCGCACGGTCAGGCCGAACGTATAGCCCGAGACGCCCAGGATGAAGGTGAAGTCCTTGAGCGGATCCCACGGCACCTTCTGCATGTGCGGCACGCGCAGCATGCCCATCGGGTACTGCGAGATCGTGTAGCCGTCGGGCCGCGCCGTCAGCGCCATCGTCCCCGGACCGGTGGTCCCGCCGCCGCCGGGCTTGTTCTCGACGACGATGCTCTGGCCGAGGTGCTTGCCGGCGAGCTCGGCGAGCAGGCGATGGTGGCGATCGGTCGATCCGCCCGCCGGCCAGGGCACGATCAGCGTGATCGGCTTGTTCGGAAACGCCTGGGCGCGCGCCGCGCCGAACGGGAGCGCCAGCGCCGCGCCGGCGGCAAGGACCGTGCGTCGGCGCAGCGCGTTCGACGACGCGAGGTCGGCGGGCAAGTCGCTCTCGGGGGGAACGGACGGGGGCATCGTGTCTCCGGAGGATCGTCGTGGCGGCGACTATAGGCAATGGGCGAAGGTCGCTCCCGCCGCCGCGAGCTTCTGAGCGTGGTCGCGACGTTCAGGTCCGCTCGGCTTCCTTCTCCATCTCCTGCAGCATGCGGTCGAGCCGGTCCTTGAGCTTCTCGGTCGAGAGCTTCTCGCGGAAGCGCTCGACCATCAGCGGCAACGCGAACGGGCTCGGCACCGCCAGCTCGCAGTAGACGACGCGCTGCTCGCGCATGCGTCGCAGGACCGCGCGCAGCCGCTTGATGTCGAGCTCCTGGCTGAGCACCTCGCCCTCGGCCTGGCCGAGCAGGCGGTTGTCGGCGTCGTACTTGCGGAAGACCTCGTAGAACAGCGAGCTCGACGCCTGCAGCTGGCGGGTCGACTTCGGCTGCCCCGGAAAGCCCTGGCTGATGAGGCCGGAGACGCGCGCGATCTCGCGAAAGCGCCGCCGCGCGAGCTCGCTCGAGTTGAGGCTCGCGAGCACGTCGTGCAGGAGGTCGCCTTCCTCGAACAGGCTCTGGTCGACGAGCGGCGTCGGGTCGACCGGCCGCGCCGAGAGGAGCTCGAGGCCGTAGTCGTTGATGACGATCGAGAACGTGTTGGGCTGGTCCCGGGACAGCCGCCACGCGAGCAGGCTGCCCAGCCCGATGTGGGCGTTCCGGCCCGCGAACGGATAGAGGAACAGGTGCTGGCCTTCGCGCGACTCGAGCCGCTCGATCAGCAACGTCTTCGGCGTCGGGATGCGCGAGAGCTGCATCTGCGTCTCGAGCATCGGCCGCGCCGCCTCGAGCTCGGGGTCGAAGAAATCGCCCTGGGCCGCGTCGGCGAGGACCTCGAGCACGGAGTCGGCGAGCTCGCTCGAGAGCGGCATCTTGGCGCCGGCCCAGGCGATCATGAACGCCTTCTTGCCGTCGGCGCGCCGCACGTAGGCCGTCATCTCCTCGGCGCGGACGAACTCGAGCGTCCGGCCGGCGAAGACGAAGCAGTCGCCCTTCTTCAGGCGAGCGACGAATCCCTCCTCGACCACGCCGATGCGGCCGCCCGAGAGGTACTTCACCTGCATCGACGAGTCGCTGACGATCGTGCCGACGTTGAGCTTGTGGCGGCGCGCGATCCCGCGGTTCGGCACGCGGTAGATGCCGTCGGCGCCCGCGACGACGCGGTGGTACTCGGGATACGCGTGCAGGCTGTCGCCGCCCTTGACGACGAAATCGAGCGCCCACTGGAACTCGGCGCGCGCGAGCTTGCGGTAAGCCCATGCGCCCTGCACTTCCTCGTACATCGCCTCGGCCTCGAAGCCGCCGCCGATGGCGATCGTGACGAGGTGCTGGACGAGGACGTCGAACGGCTTGTCGTGGGTCGCGCGTTTCTCGATCCGCCCGGCCAGCGCCGCACGCCGCGCCGCGACCGCCTCGACCAGCTCGAGCGTGTTGGTCGGCACGAGCGTGATCCGGCTCGCGCGGCCGGGCGCGTGGCCGCTGCGGCCGGCGCGCTGGAGCAGGCGCGCGACGCCTTTCGCCGAGCCGATCTGCAGCACCCGCTCGACCGGCAGGAAGTCGACGCCGAGGTCGAGCGACGACGTCGCGACGACCGCCTTCAGCCGCCCTTCCTTGAGGCCGAGCTCGACCCAGTCGCGCACCTCCTTGTCGAGCGACCCGTGGTGGAGCGCGACGACGCCGGCCCAGTCCGGCCGCGCATCGAGGATGAACTGGTACCAGGCCTCGGCCTGCGAGCGCATGTTCACGAAGACCAGCGTCGTCGCCGAGCGCTCGATCTCCTCGACCACCGGCAGCTGCATCTGCTTGCCCAGGTGGCCGCCCCACGAGAAGCGGCCGGGATGCGACGGCAGCAGCGTGTCGATGACGAGGTTCTTCTCGACCCGGCCGCGCACCGCGACGCCGCGCTCGTCGCCGAGCAGCACCTGCATCGCCTCGTCGAGGTTGCCGAGCGTCGCCGACAGGCCCCAGACGACGAGGCCGGGGTTCCAGCGCTTCAGGCGCGCCAGCGCGAGCTGCACCTGGACGCCGCGCTTGCTGCCCATGAGCTCGTGCCACTCGTCGACGATGACCGTGTGGATCGCGGCGAGCTCTTCCTTCGCCGCCTCGCGCGTGAGCATGAGGCTGAGCGACTCGGGCGTCGTCACGAGCGCGGTCGGGAAGCGGCGGTCCTGCCTCGCGCGCTCCGCCGGCGCGGTGTCGCCAGTGCGAACGCCGATCGACCACGACAGGCCGAGGTCGTCGAGCGGCGCCCGCATCGCGCGCGCCGAGTCGGCGGCGAGCGCGCGCATCGGCGTCAGCCACAGGACGCCGAGCGGCGGCGCGCTCGCGCCGCGCAACGGCAGGCCGAGCCGGGCAGCGCGCGCGAGCGCGCCGAACCAGACCGCGTACGTCTTGCCCGACCCGGTCGTCGCATGGAGCAGGCCGCTCTGCCCCGCGGCCATCTGTGCCCAGACGTCGCGCTGAAACGGAAACGGCTGCCAGCCGCGCGCGGCGAACCAGCCTTCGGCCGGCGCGTCGGCGTCGCGCACTTCGCGCGCCGGCGGCGCTGCCTCGGCGGCCGTCTCCGCAACGGCGCGAAGCTTGCGCACGCGCGACGTCGACGGCATCACGCCGTCTTTCGCGAAGCGGGCTTGCGCCGCTCGTAGAAGTTCATCAGCGGCGTGACCGAGATGCCGTGCACCAGGATCGAGACGACGACGACCGAGAGCACCAGCGCGCCCATCGTCGCGGCCAGGTCCGGCGCGAGTCCGTGGTTCATCGCGTAGGCCAGGTAGAAGAGCGAGCCGATGCCGCGGATGCCGAACCAGCCGATCAGGCCGCGCTGCGATGCCGAGGTCTTCGAGCGCGCCAGGCCGATGAGCACCGAGACCGGCCGGATCACGAGCAGGAGCAGGGCGACGAACGGCCACGACACGCGATGCCAATCGACCGCCCAGAGCAGCGTGCCGACCGCGATGACGGCGACGACTTCGGCGATGCGCTCGATCTGCTCGTTGAAGCTCAGCATCGCGTGCGCCATGTACGCCGGCGCGTGCTTCGGATCGGTCGCCGCCTTCTCGGCGTGGGAGACGTCGGGGTCGGCGTGCGCCTCGGCGGCGACGTCGGCCGCGCGCCTGCGCCGCGCCTCGGCCTTGGCAGGCGGCACCGGCGGCTCGGCCGTCGTGGTGCCGGCTCCGCCGCTCGCGCGCTGCTCGATGCGACGCAACGCGACGCCCGCGGCGAACACGGCGAGGAAGCCGTACCCGTAGGCGAGGCTCGCCAGTCCGTAGGCGACGCCGATCAGGCCGAGGGCGAGGAAGTTGTCGAGCCCGACCGCCTCCTTGTGCGTGCGGCGCAGGTAGAGGACGAAGCGGCCGACGAGGGTGCCGAGCAGCGCGCCGACGCCGATGCCGATCGCGACGCCCCAGAGCACGTCGATTGCGAACCAGCGCCAGAGCGAGTTGCCGAGGTCGTGCAGGCCGAGCAGGCCGAGACCGAGGAGGACGAACGGGAACGCGGTGCCGTCGTTGAGGCCCGCCTCGCCGGTCAGCGCGAAGCGCAGCCGATCGCGATCCGTGGGCTCCGCCACCTGGACGTCGGAGGCGAGCACCGGGTCGGTCGGCGCGAGGATGCCGCCGAGCAGGATCGCCGCGCCGAGCGGCAGGCCGAGCCAGGCGACGCCGGCGCCGGCGATGAGCGCGACGGTGACGAGCATCGAGACGACGGCCAGGCGCAAGGGCAGCAGCCAGCGGCCGTCGCTCAGGCCGACGCTCATCTTCAGTCCCGACCCGAAAAGCGACAGGAGCAGGACGACTTCGGCGATTCGCTCGAGCGCTCGCGCGTGCGAGGCCGCCGTCACTTGCAGCCAGTCGAGCCAGAGCGGGCTGACGGCGGCGCCGACCGCGAGGTAGAGCATCGACGTGCTGAGCGGCAGGCGCGCGAGCAGCGAATCGCTGAGCGCCATGACGAGCAGAAGGAGGCCCGCGACGGCCGACCACCAGGCGATTTCCATGCGACGAGTTTCGGACGGGGCAGCGAACCACCTTAGCAGACGATGCCTCGGCGCGTCGTCGGCGGCAGGCGCGTCGCCGACGCGCTCGCAGGATGCCGGACTCGAATCGAACGCCCTCCGGCGACGACAGCGGGCGATCGCGCGGCGAGCCGATCGAAGCGACACGCGTGCCGGCGCCGGCCGGCCGCGCTACTCGACGAAAAGCATCGCCGGCTGCTCGACGTGGCGCCGCACCGCCTGGATGAACGCCGCCGCGTCGGCGCCGTCGACGACGCGGTGGTCGAACGACGACGACAGGTTCATGAGCTGGCGAACGACCACGGCGCCGTCCTTCACCACCGGCCGCGCCGCGATCTTGTTGACGCCGACGATCGCGACCTCGGGATGGTTGATGACCGGCGTCGTGACGATGCCGCCGAGCTTGCCGAGGCTGGTGATCGTGATCGTCGAGCCGCTGAGCTCGGCGCGCACCGCCTTGCCGCTGCGCGCGGCATCGGCGAGGCGGGCGATCTCGGCCGCGTTCGACCAGAGGTCGTTGGCCTGCGCGTCGCGAACGACCGGGACGACCAGGCCCGCCGGCGTCTGCGTCGCGATGCCGACGTGGACGGCGTCGTGCCGCGTCAGCACGCCGGCCTCGTCGTCGAAGCGCGCGTTGACCATCGGGAACTCGCGCGCCGCGAGGACGACCGCGCGGACGAGAAAGGTCAGCAGCGTGAGGCGACCGCGCTCCGCGCCCCACTTCTCGTTGAGCCGCGCGCGCAACGCCTCGATCTCGGTGACGTCGACCTCCTCGACGTACGTGTAGTGCGGGATGCGACGCTTGGACTCCTGCATCTTCTGCGCGATCCTGCGGCGCAGCCCGACGATCTTGATGTCGTGCGTCGCGTCGGAGGTGCCGGTCCCTCGCGGCGATGACGCCGGCTTCGCGCGCGCGCCGCCTCGCGCCACGTGCGCGTCGAGGTCGGCCTGCACGATGCGGCCGGCGGTGCCGGTCGCGGTGACGTCGCGCAGGTCGATGCCGAGCTCCCAGGCGCGGGCGCGGACGGCGGGCGAGGCGATCGGGCGCGATGCCGACGATCGGGCCGGCGTCGCCGCAGGTGGCGGCGGCACGGGTGCCGTCGTCGGCGTCGGCGCCGTCGCGGGGGCGGCCGATGGCGTGCGCGCCGCCCCGACGGAAGCCGATGGCGCCGCGACCGGAGCCGATGGCGCCGCGGCGGCGGCCGGCGTCGCGGGCTTTGCCGTCGCTCCGGCCTCGTCCGCGACCTCGATCCGGATGAGCTCGGAGCCGACGGCAAGCATCTGCCCGACCTCGCCGCCGAGCGCGAGCACGGTGCCCGCGACCGGCGACGGAATCTCGACCGACGCCTTGTCGGTCATCACGTCGGCGAGCCCCTGGTCCTCGACGACCGGGTCGCCGGCGGCGACGTGCCAGACGACGAGCTCGACCTCGGCGATGCCTTCGCCGAGATCGGGCACTCGAATCACGTGAACAGCCATGTCGGTGCCCTACGGCTCCATCACGCGCTTGAGGGCGGCGGCGACGCGGTCCGGTCCCGGGAAGTAGGCCCACTCCAGCGCGTGCGGATATGGCGTGTCCCAGCCGGTGACGCGCTCGATCGGCGCCTCGAGGTGATAGAAGCAGTGCTCCTGCACGAGCGCGACGAGCTCGGCGCCGAAGCCGCTCGTTCGCGTCGCCTCGTGAACGACGACGCAGCGACGCGTCTTCTTCACCGAGGCGACGATCGCCGGCAGGTCGAGCGGCCAGAGGCTCCTCAGGTCGACGATCTCGGCGTCGACGCCGCTTTCGCGCGCCGCGGCCTCGCACACGAACACCATCGTCCCGTACGTGAGCACCGTGACCTCCGCGCCTTCGCGGAAGACCGCGGCCGACTCGAGCGGCACCGTGTAGTGGCCTTCGGGCACCTCGCCCATCGGGTGCGCCGCCCACGGCACCACCGGCTTGCCGTGGTGGCCGTCGAACGGACCGTTGTAGAGGCGCTTGGGCTCGAGGAAGATGACCGGATCGTCGTTCTCGATCGACGCGATCAGCAGGCCCTTGGCGTCGTACGGGTTGCTCGGGATCACGGTGCGGATGCCGCACACGTGCGTGAACAGCGATTCCGGGCTCTGGCTGTGCGTCTGTCCGCCGTAGATGCCGCCGCCGCACGGCATGCGGATCGTGATCGGCGCCGTGAAGTCGCCGGCCGAGCGATAGCGCAGGCGCGCCGCCTCCGAGACGATCTGGTCCGACGCCGGATAGAAGTAGTCGGCGAACTGGACCTCGACCACCGGCCGGAGCCCGTACGCCGCCATGCCGATCGCCGAGCCGACGATGCCGCCTTCGGAGATCGGCGCGTCGAAGACGCGCGTCTTGCCGTACTTGGCCTGCAGGCCGTCGGTGCAGCGGAAGACGCCCCCGAAGTAGCCGACGTCCTGGCCGTAGATGACGACGTTGTCGTCGCGCCCGAGCATGACGTCCATCGCCGAGCGCAGCGCCTGGATCATGGTCATGCTCGCCACGGTCAGCGTCCCTCCGCCTGGCGCAGCTGGTCCTGCAGGTGCGGCGGCATGTCCTTGTAGACGTCCTCGAACATCGACGCGATCGGCGGCGTGTGGCCGTCGAGGAGCGAGCCGAACTTGGTCGCCTCCTTGAGCGCGGCGCTCACCTCGGCGTCGAGCTCCTTCGCGGTCGCCTCGTGCTCGGCGTCCGACCAGGCGCCGAGGCCGATCAGGTGCTGCTTCAGGCGCGCGATCGGATCGCCGAGGGGATAGCGCTGCGCGTCGTCGCCGGGGCGATAGCGCGACGGATCGTCGGACGTCGAGTGCGCTCCGGCGCGGTAGGTGACCCATTCGATCAGCGTCGGCCCGAGATTGCTGCGCGCGCGCTCGGCCGCCCACGCGCTCGCCGCGTAGACGGCGAGGAAGTCGTTGCCGTCGACGCGCAGCGAGGCGATGCCGCAGCCGACGCCGCGCGCGGCGAACGTCGTCGCCTCGCCGCCGGCGAACGACTGGAACGTCGAGATCGCCCACTGGTTGTTCACCACGTTGAGGATCACCGGCGCGCGGTAGACGTGCGCGAAGGTGAGCGCGGTGTGGAAGTCGGACTCCGCCGTCGCGCCGTCGCCGATCCACGCCGACGCGATCCGGGTGTCGCCCTTGATCGCCGACGCCATCGCCCAGCCGACCGCCTGGATGTACTGCGTCGCGAGGTTGCCAGAGATGGTGAAGAAGCCGGCGCGCTTGTACGAGTACATGACCGGCAGCTGGCGGCCCTTGAGGGGATCCTTCTGGTTGCTGAGCAGCTGGCACATCAGCTCGACCATCGACACGTCGTCGCGCGCGAGGAGCAGGCCCTGCTGCCGGTAGGTCGGGAAGTTCATGTCGCCGGGGGCGAGCGCGAGCGAATGCGCCACCGCGATCGCTTCCTCGCCGAGGCACTGCATGTAGAAAGAGATCTTCTTCTGCCGTTGCGCGATCAGCATGCGCGCGTCGAAGGCGCGCGTCTTCATCATCGCGCGCAGCCCGGCGCGCAGCCGCTCGCTCGCGATCTGCGGCGCCCACGGCCCGACGGCGCGGCCGTCGTCGTCGAGGACGCGCAGCAGGGTGCCCGCGAGCTCGCTCGTGGCGGCCGGCGCGACGTCGACGGGAGGCCGCGGCACCGAGCCTGCAGGCGCGAGGTGCAGGTACG
>DATIDZ010000399.1:0-2687 GCA_035456045.1 Caldimonas sp. | reverse complement strand
GGCCGACGAATTTCTCGGGGCGCATGCTGGCCTGCGCCAGCCCGGTGATCGGCAAGGTCGAGGTGTTGGACGCGAACACGCCGTCGGTGGCCAGCATCGGTTCGGCTTCGCGCGTCACGGCTGCCTTCAGCGCACGCTGCTCGAACACTGCTTCGATGATCAGCTCGCAGCCGCGCAGGTCGGCGGCGTCCGCGGTCGACGTCACCAGGTTCAGCAGGCCGGCCTGCTCGACCTCGCTCATCCTGCCCTTCGCGACCGCCGGCGCGGTGACCTTGCGCACCGCCTCGTATCCGGCGCGCGCCCGCTCGAGGCTCACGTCCTTCAGCACGCAGGCGATGCCGCGCGCCGCGTTCGCGTGCGCGATGCCCGCGCCCATCATGCCGGCGCCGAGGATGCCGACCTTCGCGGGTCGCCACGAGGGGAATCCCTTTGGACGCGCCTTGCCCGAGCGGATCGCCTGCAGATCGAAGAAGAACGCCTGGATCATGTTCTTCGCCGTCTGGCCGACCATGACCTTGGCAAGCTTCCGTGCCTCGATGCGCGTCGCCGTGTCGTAGTCGACGAGCGCGCCTTCGACCATCGCTTCCAGGATCGCCCGCGTCGCCGGATAGAGGCCGCGCGTCTTCTGAGCCAGCACGGCCGGCGCGACCGCGAGCGCGGCCGCGATCTTCGGGCTCGCCGGCGTGCCGCCCGGCAGGCGGTAGTCCTTGCGGTCCCATGGCTGCGTCGCATCGGGATGCGCGTCGATCCAGGCGAGGGCCTGCGCGCGCAGCTCGTCCGCCGACGCGGCGAGGCCGTCGACCCAGCCGATCTCGAGCGCTTCACGCGGGCCGAACAGCTTGCCTTCGAGCAGGTACGGCTGCGCGCCCATCAGGCCGAGGGTGCGGACCGTCTTGGTGATGCCGGTCGCGCCCGGTATCAGGCCGAGCGTGACCTCGGGCATGCCGAAGCGGATCTTCGGATCGTCGAGCGCGAATCGCGCATGGCCGATCAGCGCGACTTCCCAGCCGCCGCCGAGCGCCGAGCCGGCAAGCAGCGCGACCACCGGCCGCCCGAGCGTCTCGAGGGCGCGGTAGCTCGCCGTCAGCGCGCGGACCTCGGCGAAGCCGGCGGCCGCGTCCTTCGCCTCGAGCGTGAGCACGCTCTTCAGTGCGGCGCCGGCGAAGAACGTCGGCTTGGCCGATGCCAGCAGGACGCCGCGGATGCGCGCCTTGTCGGCGACGGCCTGTGCGGCGGCGGCGGCGAGGTCCTTCTGCCACGCCAGCGTCATCGTGTTGACGGCGGCGTCGGGCGCGTCGAAGGTGATCGTGAGGATGCCGTCGGCGGCGAGGTCGTAGCGGAGCGTTTCCATCGCAGCCGGCGTCAGACGCGCTCGACGATCGTCGCGATGCCCATGCCGCCGCCGACGCAGAGCGTCACCAGGCCGCGCTTCAGGTTCCTGCGCTCGAGCTCGTCGAGCAGCGTGCCGACGAGCATCGCGCCGGTCGCGCCGAGCGGATGCCCCATCGCAATGGCGCCGCCGTTGACGTTGACCTTCTCGTGCGGAACGCCGAGCTCCTTCATGAAGCGCATCGGCACGGCGGCGAACGCCTCGTTGACCTCGAAGAGATCGATGTCGTCGATCGTCAGCCCCGCCTTCGCGAGCGCCTTGCGCGTCGCGGGCATGGGGCCGGTGAGCATGATCGTCGGGTCGGCGCCCGAGAGCGCGGTCGCGACGATGCGCGCACGCGGCGTCAGGCCGAGCGATTGGCCCATCGCCTCGCTGCCGATCAGCACCGCGGCGGCGCCGTCGACGATGCCCGAGGAGTTGCCGGCCGTGTGCACATGCTCGATCCGCTCCACCTGCGGATAGCGGGCGAGCGCGACCGCATCGAAGCCCATCGCGCCGAGCTCGGCGAATGCGACCTTGAGCTGGCCGAGGCCCTCGAGCGTCGTGCGCGGCTTGATGAACTCGTCCTTCTCGAGCACCGGCAAACCGATCTCGTCGTCGACCGCGAGCACCGAGCGGTCGAACCGCCCCGCGCTCTGCGCCGCCGCGGCGCGCTGCTGCGACGTCAGCGCGTAGCGGTCGACGTCCTCGCGGCCCCAGCCGGCGAGCGTCGCGATCAGGTCGGCGCCGATGCCCTGCGGCACGAAGCCGATCTGGAAGTTGGTCGCCGGATCCTGCGACCAGGCGCCGCCATCGCTGCCGATCGGCACGCGCGACATGCTCTCGACGCCACCGGCGACGACCAGATCTTCCCACCCGCTCGCCACCTTCTGCGCCGCGATGTTGACGGCCTCGAGCCCCGAGGCGCAGAAGCGGTTGATCTGCATGCCGGCGACGCGGAAGTCCCAGCCCGCCTTCAGCGCAGCGGTCTTCGCAATCACGGAGCCCTGCTCGCCGACCGGCGACACCACGCCCATCACGACGTCGTCGAGCTGCGCCGGGTCGAAACCGTGCCGTTTCTGCAGCTTCACCAGCAGCCCGGCCAGCAGGTCGACCGGCTTGATCTCGTGCAGGCTGCCGTCCTTCTTGCCCTTGCCGCGGGGCGTACGGACGGCGTCGAAGATCATCGCATGGGGCATGGCGTTCTCCGTGGGCAGGGGCCGCAGTCGGCTCGATCGAAAGCCGATTATGGTTGGCCGGGCACGGCTGCGCCGCCGCGCCTTCGCCGCTCCGCAGGCAGGGGGTTCGGTGCCCTGGC
>DATIDZ010000398.1:0-13322 GCA_035456045.1 Caldimonas sp. | reverse complement strand
CGCCTGCGCTGCACGACCTCGCCGACGTGCGCGGCCAGAGTGCCGCCAAGCGCGCGCTCGAAGTCGCCGCGGCGGGTCAGCTGAGCGTGCTCATGGTCGGCCCTCCGGGCACGGGCAAGTCGATGCTGGCGCGCCGCCTCGCCGGACTGCTGCCGCCGCTCTCGCACGACGAGGCGCTCGAGTCGGCGGCCATCCTCAGCATCGCGGGCGCGTTCAGCGCGTCACGCTGGGGCGAGCGCGTGCTGCGAGCGCCGCACCACACGGCGTCGGCCGCGGCGCTGGTCGGCGGCGGCTCGCCGCCGCGGCCGGGTGAAGCGTCGCTGGCCCATCGCGGCATCCTCTTCCTCGACGAGCTCGCCGAATTTCCGCGCGCCGCGCTCGAGGCCTTGCGCGAGCCGCTCGAGACCGGCCGCATCGTCGTCTCGCGGGCCGCGCGGCAAGCCGACTCCCCGGCCGCGTTCCAGCTCGTCGCGGCGATGAATCCCTGCCCGTGCGGCCAGCTCGGCAATGCCGCGACGGCGTGCCGCTGCACGCCCGACGCGGTGCTTCGCTATCAAGGCAAGATCAGCGGGCCGCTGCTCGACCGCATCGACATCCAGATCGAGGTGCCGACGATCGCGGCGGCGCAGCTCGCCGCTCAGGCCGACGGCGAAGCGAGCCGCGTCGTCGCCGACCGCGTTCGTCGTGCGCGCGAACGTGCGCTCGAGCGCCAGGGCAGCGCCAACGGCGAGCTCGCCGGCGAGGCGCTCGACCGTCATTGCCGCCTCGACGAGGCCGCGTCGCAGTTCCTGCAGCGCGTGACGACGCGCCTCGGTTGGTCGGCGCGCAGCTTTCATCGCGTCCTGCGCGTCGCCCGCACCGTCGCCGACCTCGACGGCCACGCGGCGATCGCGACCTCGCACCTCGGCGAAGCGATCCAGTACCGGCGCGCGCTCGGCGCGACAAGCTGACGCGTTACCCCGGCTGCAACGGCGCCACGGCGAGCGACCGCGCGTCGCCCGATCGCGCCCTAGAAAAGCGGCGCGCGTCTAGAGGAGCGGCGCGAGCGCGCGCTCGGCCGCGTCGACGCTGCTCGACGTGCGCTCGGCCCAGCTCTTCAACTGATCGGGCCCGATGCGGCCGACGTTGAAGTACGTCGCTTCCGGATGCGCGAAATAGAAACCGGCGACGCTCGCCGCCGGCAGCATCGCCAGGCTCTCGGTCAGCGTCATGCCGATCTCCTCGGCACCGAGGGTGCGGAAGAGGTCGCGCTTGACGGTGTGGTCCGGGCACGCCGGATAGCCCGGCGCCGGACGGATGCCGCGGTATCGCTCGGCGACGAGACCCGCCACGTCGAGCGCCTCGTCCGGCGCGTAGCCCCAGAGGTCGGTGCGAACGCGCTGGTGCAGCTTCTCGGCGAACGCCTCCGCGAGCCGATCGGCCAGCGCCTTCAGCATGATCGCGCTGTAGTCGTCGAGGTCGGCGGCGAACTGCTGCTCCTTCTTGTCGACGCCGAGTCCGGCGGTGACGGCGAAGAGGCCGATGTAGTCGTTCCTGCCCGAGCCCTTGGGCGCGATGAAATCGGCGAGGCAGCGGTTCGGACGCTTCACGCCGTCGACGACCGGCCGCACGCTCTGCACGCGCAGGCCGCGCCAGGTGAAGAGCACGTCGGTGCGCGACTCGTCGCGGTAGATCTCGATGTCGTCGTCGCCGACGGTCGCCGCGGGATAGAGGCCGACGACCCCGTTGGCGCGCAGCCAGCGACCTTCGATCACGCGACGCAGCATGCGCTTGCCGTCGGAGAGGAGGCGGCGCGCCGACTCGCCGACGATCTCGTCGGTGAGGATCGCCGGATACGGGCCGGCGAGCTCCCACGTCTGGAAGAACGGGCCCCAGTCGATCACTTCCGCGATCTCGGCGAGGTCCTGGTTCTTGAGGACACGCCGGCCGATGAACTTCGGCACCGGCGGCGTGTACGCGGCCCAGTCGATCTTCGTCTTGTTCGCGCGCGCCTCGGCGAGCGAGACGAGCGGCACCTGCTTCTTGCTCGCGTGGTGCGCGCGCACCTTCTCGTAGTCGGCCTCGAGCTCGGCGACGTACGCCGCGGCGCGGTCGTCGGAGAGCAGCTCGCTGCACACGCCCACCGAGCGGCTCGCGTCGGGCACGTAGACGACCGGCCCGTCGTAATGCGGCGCGATCTTCACCGCCGTGTGGACCCGGCTCGTCGTCGCGCCGCCGATCAGGAGCGGGATCTTCTTGATGCGGAAGAAATCGTCGCGCTGCATCTCGGAGGCAACGTGCTGCATCTCCTCGAGGCTCGGCGTGATGAGGCCCGAGAGACCGATGAGGTCCGCGCCCTCGACCTTCGCCCGGGCGAGGATGTCCTGGCACGCGACCATCACGCCCATGTTGACGACCTCGAAGTTGTTGCACTGGAGGACGACGGTGACGATGTTCTTGCCAATGTCGTGGACGTCACCCTTGACGGTCGCGATGACGATCTTGCCCTTTGCCTTGGCCTCGCCGCCGCCCTCGATGAGCGCCGTCTTCTCGGCCTCGATGTAGGGCAGCAGGTGGGCGACCGCCTGCTTCATGACGCGCGCCGACTTCACCACCTGCGGCAGGAACATCTTGCCCTGGCCGAACAGGTCGCCGACGATGTTCATGCCGGCCATCAGCGGCCCTTCGATGACGTGCAGCGGCCGGCCGCCGTCGGCCCTGATCTTCTGCCAGGCCGTTTCCGTGTCCTCGACGATGAAGTCGGTGATGCCGTGGACGAGCGCGTGCGAGAGCCTCTCGTCGACCGTCTTCGGCTGCTCGGGCGTGCCGCGCCAGGCCAGCCGCGCCGAGTCGTCGCGCGACTGGCCCTTGGCCTGCTCGGCGATCTCGACCAAGCGCTCGCCCGCGTCCTTCCTGCGGTTCAGCACGACGTCCTCGACGCGCTCGCGCAGCTCGGGGTCGAGGTCGTCGTAGACGCCGACCATGCCGGCGTTGACGATGCCCATGTCCATCCCCGCCTGGATCGCGTGATAGAGGAACACCGTGTGGATGGCTTCCCGCACCGGGTCGTTGCCGCGGAACGAGAAGCTCACGTTCGAGACGCCGCCCGACACCTTGGCGCCGGGCAGGTTCTGCTTGATCCAGCGCGTCGCCTCGATGAAGTCGACGGCGTAGTTGTCGTGCTCCTCGATGCCGGTCGCGATCGCGAAGATGTTCGGGTCGAAGATGATGTCCTCGGGCGGGAAGCCGACCTCGTCGACGAGGATCCTGTAAGCGCGCGCGCAGATCTCGGTCTTCCTCGCGAAGGTGTCGGCCTGGCCCTGCTCGTCGAACGCCATCACGACCGCCGCCGCGCCGTAGCGGCGCACCAGCTTCGCGTGGTGGCGAAACGCGGCCTCGCCCTCCTTCATCGAGATCGAGTTGACGATGCCCTTGCCCTGGACGCACTGCAGGCCCGCCTCGATCACCTCCCACTTGGAGCTGTCGATCATGATCGGCACGCGCGCGATCTCGGGCTCGCCCGCGATCAGGTTCAGGAAGCGAACCATCGCCGCCTTCGAGTCGAGCATCGCCTCGTCCATGTTGACGTCGATGATCTGGGCGCCGTTCTCGACCTGCTGGCGCGCGACGCCGAGCGCTTCCTCGAACTGGCCGTTGAGGATCAGCCGCGCGAACGCCTTCGACCCCGTCACGTTGGTGCGCTCGCCGACGTTGACGAAAAGCGACCCTTCGCCGATCGTCACCGGCTCGAGGCCGGAGAGACGCATCGGCTGCGCCGCTGGATCTTGCCGGCTCGGCGGCAGGGGGGTGCCCTTCCCGCTTCGCGCGGTTCCCCCGCGGGGAACCTCTTCGTCGAGCGGCATCGTCATGCCGCGGCCGCGAGCTCGCGGAAGTTCGGCGCTCTCGGCGCGTAGCGGCCGACGCGCTCGGCAATCATCGCGATGTGCTCGGGCGTCGTGCCGCAGCAGCCGCCGGCGATGTTGAGGAAGCCCGATTTCGCGAACTCCTCGAGCAGCCCGGACGTGATCTCCGGCGTCTCGTCGAAGCCGGTCTCGCTCATCGGATTCGGCAGGCCGGCGTTCGGGTAGCAGCTGACGAAGGTGTCGCCGGCGATTCGCGCCAGCTCCTCGACGTACGGCCGCATCAGCGCCGCCCCGAGCGCGCAGTTGAGGCCGATCGCGAGCGGCCGCGCATGGCGAACGCTGTGCCAGAACGCGCCGACGGTCTGGCCCGAGAGGATGCGTCCCGAGGCGTCGGTGACCGTGCCCGAGATGATCACCGGCAACCGTTCGCCGCGTTCTTCCATCAGCTCGTCGAGGGCGAAGATCGCCGCCTTCGCATTGAGCGTGTCGAAGATCGTCTCGACCAGGAACAGGTCGCAGCCGCCCTCGAGCAGCCCTTCGGCCTGCTCGCGATACGCGGCGCGCAGTTCGGCGAAGGTGACGTTCCTCGCCGCCGGGTCGTTGACGTCGGGGCTGATGCTCGCGGTCTTCGGCGTCGGCCCGAGCGCGCCGGCGACGAAGCGCGGCTTGTCGGCGGTCGAGAACTTGTCGCACGCCTCCTTCGCCAAGCGGGCGCCCGCGACGTTCATCTCGCGCGCGAAGGCGCCGAGGTCGTAGTCGGCCTGCGCCACCGAGGTCGCGCCGAAGGTGTTGGTCTCGACGATGTCGGCGCCGGCGCGCAGGTACGCCTCGTGGATCGACTCGATGACCTCGGGCCGCGTCAGCTGGAGCAGGTCCCCGTTGCCCTTCAGGCTCTTCGGGTGGTCCTTGAAGCGCTCGCCGCGGTAGTCGGCCTCGCCCAGCTTGTGGCGCTGGATCATCGTGCCCATCGCGCCGTCGAGAACGACGATGCGTTCCTTCAGGATCCGCGGCAGGGCGGCGGCGCGCGAGTAGGGCAGGCTCTTCATGGCCTCGATTGTAGGAAGCCGGCCGACCCGATGCGTCCGCAAGGGCGGACGCGGAGGGCGATCAGTGCAGGGCGCCGGCCGTGGTCGCTCGGTACAGCGAATCGCGGAACTCGAGCGCGCGCGGGCCGACGTCTTCCATCGCCCACGCCGACAGCGCGCGCGGCGACATCGGCCGCGCGAACAGGAAGCCCTGCAGCTCGTGGCATCCGAACGAGCGCAGGATCTGGTGCTGCGCCTCGGTCTCGACGCCCTCGGCGACGACCTTCAGGCCGATCGCGTGCGCCAGCTTGACGATGCCGTCGACGACGGCGCGCGCGTCGGCGCTGGTCTCGAGGTCGAGCACGAAGCTGCGGTCGATCTTCAGCTCGCCGGCGCGCAGCTTGCGCAGGTACGACAGGCTCGAGTAGCCGGTGCCGAAGTCGTCGATCGAGATGTTGACGCCGAGCTGGTTGAGCCGCTCGACCATGCGGATAGCGTTCGACGCGTCTTCCATCGCCACCGACTCGGTGATCTCGCAGGTCAGCAGCTGCGGCTTGATGTCGTGGCGGCGCAGCGCCATGTCGATGCGGTCGGCGAGGTCCGGGTGGCGCAGCTGGTGCGCCGAGAGGTTGATCGCGACGCGCATCTGCAGGCCCTGATCGCGCCACACGCTGGCCTGTCGGCAGGCCTCCTCGATCAGCCAGTTGCCCATCGCGCTGATCAGGCCGAAGCGCTCGGCGATCGGAATGAACTGGTCGGGACCGACCATGCCGCGCGTCGGGTGCTCCCAGCGCATCAGCGCTTCCGCGCCGGTGATCTCGCCGCTCGGGGCGTGGATCTTCGGCTGGTAGACGAGATGCAGCTGTCCCTCGCTGAGGGCGCGGCGCAGGTCGCGCAGCAGGTCGAGCTGGTCGCGGGCGCCGTTGTTCATGCGCTGCTCGAAGAAGGCGTAGCCGGCACCGCCGCCGCCCTTGGCGGAGCGCATCGCGGCCTCGGCGTTGGCGATCAGCGCCGAGATCGGCCCGTGGTCGGGATAGAGCGCGATGCCGATCGAGCTCGTCACCGTCGCCTCGCGGCCGTTCATCCGGCACGGCTCGCCGATCGACGCCTGCAGCCGCTCCGAGAAGATCGCCGCGTCCTCGGCGCTCGGGTCGGCGCCGATCAGCAGCAGGTACTCGTCGCCGCCGAGGTGGGCGACGCGATCCTCCGGTCGGGCGAAGCGCTTCAGGCGCGCCGCGACCTCGCGCAGCACGAGGTCGCCGGTGGCGTGGCCGAGCGACTCGTTGACCGGCTTGAAGCCGTCGAGGTCGATGAAGAGGATCGCCAGCCGGTGGTGCGCGCCGTCGGCCTGCTGCACCGCCTGCGCGAGCATGCCGTCGAACATCAGTCGGTTCGGCAGGCCCGTGAGTCCGTCGCGGAAATTGCGCCGCTGCAGCTCCGTTTCCGCCCGCCGCAGCGACAGGCGCAGGCGCGCTTCGAGCACCGAGAAGAGCAGCCCGACGATCAGGATCGCGCAGGCGCCGACCGAGGCGAGCAGGACCAGCGTCGGCGAGCTCACGCGCTCGGCGCTGAGCGAGCCGGTCTGCTCGGCGATGCCGGCGGCGCCCAGGACCAGCTGCTGGCTCGCGACCAGGCTGACGCCGAAGACGAGCGCCGATGTCGCCTGCCAGCCGAGCGTCGCGGGCCGGGTGCGATCGCCGCCGCGAAAGAACGCGCCGAGCGCCATCATGCAGCCGCCGGCGGCGCCCGCGAAGGCGGCGACGAGCGGCAGGGTCTGCCATTCGATGCCGGGCACGAGGCCGATCGGCGCAAGCGCAAGCGCGTGCGTGCCGACCGCGCCGATGCCGAGCGCGACCGCGCCGAAGCCGACCCGCCCCGGCGTGGCGACGCAGCCGCTGATGGCGCCCAGGCCGGCGAGGCTGGCGATGAGCGCGGCGGTCCAGACGCCGAGCGTGCCGAGGCCGTGATAGCCGAAGGCGAAGGCCGGCGGCTCGGCCGCGATGCCGATCACCTGGCTCGACCAGATGCCGATGGCCATCGCCGACGCTGCGCCGAACAGCCAGAGCGCCCCGGCGCGCGTGCGCAGGACTCGGACGCGGCGGGCGAGATCGAGCGCGACGTACGCGGCGAGCGTGCTGACGCCCAGGCCGAGCAGGAGCATGAGCACCGTCGGCATCACCGACTCCGCTCCCGTATTGATCGCCAGCTCGGCTGTCATGGACCTCTCGACCGTGAAAACGCTGCCCGCGCGGCAACGAGACCCGCGATCCGTCGGCGCCTTCCCATATCGACGGCGCAGGGTCGAACTTGAGGTGGCGCGACGCCGGCGCGACGAGCGGAAACGCGCCGTCGAAGCGGCAACATGTCACGGCGCTGCAGCGCCAGGAGCGAGAGATTGGGCGGCGCCACTGCGCCGCGGCGATCGGTGAGCGGCGCCACTGCGCCGCGACGATCAGTGCAGGACGAGCGGCTGCGGCATCAGCGACGCGAAGCGGGCGATGAATTCATCGATGTCCTCCTCGCTCGGCTTGCTCTCCATCAGCGCCTCGACGCCGGCCTGGAAGCTCGCCGCCATCGCGCCCTGGATGAAGATGTCCTTTTGTGCGAACTTGTCGACGATCTCGAAGCCGCCGCGCGGCGCGTCGGACGCCTCTGCACCGGCGATGGCCGGCGTGCCGGGAAGGTCGAAGGCGACGACCGTGAAGCTGTCCGAGTTGTAGAGCATGTGCATGGCGAATCTCCCCTCCGCTGCACGTGCGGCCCACGGCGCCGATTGCAAGCCACCGGGGCCCGCCGCCTCATTCCCGATCGACGCGCTCGAGCAGGAGGTCGTACTCGGAGGCCCCGGTGCTGTTGCGAAGCGTCGCACGCGCCGGCAGGTACGAGCGCTCCGGGTCGAGCCAGATCTCGGCGCTGGTGTCGTACGCCGAGCGCGCCGCGCGAACCAGCTTGATGGCGTGCACCGTTCCCGACACGGTCGCCAGGGTCTCCGGGCCGGCGCATCGAAAGGTCCAGGCGCTCGCGTCGCCGCGCGCGCCGACGACCACCATCGTGATCCTGGCGCCTTCGACGAGCCGCTCCGGTGCCGCGGCGGCGACGCCCGCGAGCTGGATCATCCAGCTCAGGCGATCCTGGCTGCCCGGCAGAAGCGGCCACTCCGCGCGCGTTCCCGAGAACGTGATCCGCCCCTCGTCGCGGCGAAAGTTCGCGGCGACCGCGGACCGTCGCGCGCGCTGGTCGAGGAAGCGCAGCGGGGCCACGCCGTTGGCGTCGATGCCGCCCTCGCTGGTCTGCTTCAGCAGCGCGATGCCGGCGGCCTGCGCTTCGAGGACGAGGCGGTAGCGGTCGCCGCTCGACTGCCAACGGATCACCCCGGTGCCACGCAACGGGCCGCGCTGCACCTGGTAGTGCAGCGAGACGGGGGGCGGCAGCTCGGTCCGATAGAGCGGTGGCGGCTCGTCGCCTGCGGCGAGCGCGGGCTCGAGGCCACCGGCCGCGACGCCGGATTCGCCGGCGACGAGCGCCTCGCCGACCTCGGCCTGCGGGGTCGCCGCTGCCAGCGACGCGGCGTTCGCGGTCGACGAGGCGATGGAGGACGCAGGCTCGGCGGGCCGCACCGCGGCGGCCAACATTGGCCGATGGCCGTTCGAGTTAGCGCTGGCTTCTTTCCTGAACGAGGAGAGGTCGATGGCGGCCGCGGCGGGCGCACGCTCGCGCACTTGCGGCGGCGACTGGGCTGGCGCCGGCAGAGGCGTCACGACCGGCGCCGCGTCGTCGGGTCGCTCGGTCGCTGGTGCCGCAGTCGCTTCCATCGCGGGCTCGCCCGGCAGGGTGCGGATCGACATCGACGCCCCGGGCATCTCGGTGGATCCCGTGACGACACCCGCGACGTTGCCGATGAACAGGATATGGAGCGCCAGCACCAGCACCGCGCAACCGACGAGCGCGCGACGCCGCTGCCCGCCGGCGCGCCGCCACAGGGCGGCACGGGGCTGCCCCGGGCTTTCCGCACTGCCGCGATCCAGCGTCGACAATCGGTCCTCGCCAGGCACAGAACCCCCTCGTCCGGAACCCACGATGAAGCTCGCCACCTACAAGGACGGCTCGCGCGACGGCCAGCTCGTCGTCGTCTCGCGCGACCTCGCCACCGGCCACTATGCCAGCGGGATCGCGACGCGACTGCAGCAGGTGCTCGACGACTGGAATTTCCTGTCGCCGCAGCTCGAGGACCTCGCCGCCAGCCTCGACCACGGCAAGGCACGGCACGCCTTTCCCTTCGATCCGGCACGCTGCATGGCGCCGCTGCCGCGCGCCTACCAGTGGGCCGACGGCTCGGCGTTCGTGAACCACGTCGAGCTCGTGCGCCGCGCGCGCAATGCCGAGATGCCTGAAACCTTCTGGACCGACCCGCTCATGTACCAGGGCGGCAGCGACGATTTCCTCGGCCCGTGCGACGACATCGTCGCCCGAAGCGAGGACTGGGGCATCGACTTCGAGGCCGAGGTCGCGGTGATCACCGGCGACGTCGCGATGGGCACCTCCGCCGAGGCAGCGATCGAGTCGATCCGCCTGGTCATGCTCGCGAACGACGTGAGCCTGCGCAACCTCATCCCGGCCGAGCTGGCGAAAGGCTTCGGCTTCTTCCAGAGCAAGCCCGCGACGGCGTTCAGCCCGGTCGCGGTGACGCCCGACGAGCTCGGCGACGCCTGGCGAGGCGGCCGCCTCCACCTCGATCTCGAGAGCACCTGGAACGGCGAGCGCGCCGGCCTGTGCAACGCCGGCGAGGAGATGACCTTCCACTTCGGCCAGCTCATCGCGCACCTGTGCAAGACGCGCAACGCGCGCGCCGGCTCGATCGTCGGCAGCGGCACCGTCAGCAACAATGACTGGACGCGCGGCTACTCGTGCATCGCCGAGAAGCGGGCGATCGAGACGATCGAGGGCGGCGCCCCCAGGACGCCCTTCATGCGCTTCGGCGACACCATCCGCATCGAGATGAAGGATGCGGCCGGCGCCTCGATCTTCGGCGCCATCGACCAGAAGGTCGCGAACGGATGAGCGTCGCCGCATGATCCTGTCTCGCTGGCTTCTGGTCTCGGCGCTCGCGGCCGCCGCGACGCTCTTCGCACCACTCCCCGGCCGGGCGCAGCCCGCGAGCACCGCCGCCGGCTGTCCGCCAGCGGCGATCGCGCTCGATGCCGATCGCCTGCGGGCCGGCCTGCGCCAGGCGCAGGACCACGGCTTCCTCTGGCGGATCGTCAAGGACGGCCGCACGTCGTATCTCTACGGGACGCTCCACGCGGCGCGGCCGGCGTGGATGTTCCCCGGGCCGCGAACGACCGCCGCGTTCGAGGCGAGCGAGGTCCTCGCGCTCGAGCTCGACGTGCTCGACAGCGGCGTTCGCGAGCGCCTCATTCAGGCGGCGAGTGCCCGCCCCGACGAGACGCTGCCGACGGCGCTTGCTGCACGGTTGGAAAAGCGCATGGCCGCCGAGTGCGTCGACGTCGCGGCCATGCGCGCCTTCGTCCCCGAGTTCCAGATCGCATCGCTGGCGGTGATGGCCGCGCGGCGCGAGGGCCTCGATCCCTCGTATGCGATCGACCTCGTCCTGGCGCTCCTGGCGCGCGATCTCGGCAAGGCGACTGCGTCGCTCGAGACCCCCGAGGCCCAGATCGCGGCGCTGCGCATGCCGACCCGCGCGGCGACGATCGACTTCGTGACGAGCGGACTCGACGAGCTCGACGCCCGGAAGTCCGGACCGCTGCTCGCCCACATGGCGAGCGCCTGGACCGACGGCAACCTGTCCGAGCTCGAGGGCTACGAGCGCTGGTGCGACTGCCTGAACACGGCTGCCGAGCGCGCCTCGATGAAGCGCCTCGTCGACGACCGCAATCCGCTCCTGGCCGCGGCGATCGACAAGATCCATTCGGGCGGCCGGCCGACGTTCGCCGCCACCGGCAGCCTGCACATGATCGGCGCGCGCGGCCTGCCGGCGCTCATGCGCGAGCGCGGCTACGTCGTCGAGCAGGTGCGGTTCGACCGCTGACCCCCCGGCGACGGGCCGTCCGCGCGACAATCGAATGAAACGCGGAGGAGACACGATGAGCGACACCAGCGGCTTCGGGAAACTGGTCCCCGGCTTCGATTTCCTGCAGAGCCTCGTCAAGAGCGCGGGCTCGACGCTGCCCGGCATCGGCCAGTGGGTCGCGCCGACCCTCGATCCGGCCGAGCTCGACAAGCGGATCGGCGAGCTGCGCACCGTGCAGTACTGGCTCGAGCAGAACGCGCGCATGCTCGCGGCGACGATCCAGGCGCTCGAGGTGCAGCGCATGACGCTCTCGACGTTGAAGTCGATGAACGTGCAGATGGGCGACCTGAGCGAATCGCTGAAGATCAAGCCGGAGGCCAAGCGCCCGTCGCGCGACGACGAGGCGCGCGCGTCCGCTGCGGCGCCGTCGCCTTCCTCCAAGAAGGCCGCCGCGCCCAAGCCCGCGGCTGGCGCTGTCGACCCGATGCAATGGTGGGGCGCACTCACGAACCAGTTCGCCGAGCTGGCGACCAGCGCGATGAAGGACAGCGCCGCCGATGCCGCCAAGTCGCTCGCGGGCGGCATGATGAAGCAGTCGTTCGACGCTGCCGCGGAGACGATGAAGCAGGTCGCAGGCGCCCCCGGCCGCGCCATGGCAGGCGCCGCCCGAAGCATGGCGCCGAAGGCGGCGGGCGACGCGCCGGCGAAGAAGGCTGCGCGGCGCGCCCCGAAGCGCCGTCGCCCGGCGCCCCCGGCGACCTGATCGCGCTCGATCGGCCGTGAACGCTCCGCTTCCCGACGCTGCCGCGCGCTCGGTCGCCGACCGCAGCCGGCGCCAGGCCGAAGTCGTCGGCGCGCTCGCCGGCGCCTTGCCGGCGCATGCGCTGCTGTGGCGCCGCGAGGACACCGTGCCGTACGAATGCGACGGCCTGACGGCCTACCGCGAGCAGCCGCTCGTCGTCGCCCTGCCCGAGACCGAGCGGCAGGTCGCCGACGTGCTCGCAATCTGCCATCGCCTCGACGTGCCGGTGGTCGCACGCGG
This sequence comes from Caldimonas sp., assembly GCA_035456045.1. Lineage (GTDB taxonomy): Bacteria > Pseudomonadota > Gammaproteobacteria > Burkholderiales > Burkholderiaceae_C > Schlegelella_A. The sequence goes on along the minus strand of DATIDZ010000398.1, from coordinate 1,385 downwards.
CGCCGGCACGGGCCTGTCGGGCGGCGCGCTGCCCGATCCGCTCGGCGTGACGCTCAGCCTCGCCAAGTTCAACCGCATCCTCGCGATCGATCCGCGCGCGCGAACGGCGCGCGTGCAGAGCGGCGTGCGCAACCTCGCCATCAGCGAGGCCGCGAAGCGGCACGGGCTCTTCTACGCGCCCGACCCCAGCAGCCAGATCGCCTGCACGATCGGCGGCAACGTCGCCGAGAACTCGGGCGGCGTGCACTGCCTGAAATACGGCCTGACGCTGCACAACGTGCTGAAGGTGCGCGGCTTCACGGCCGCCGGAGAGGCGGTCGAGTTCGGTGGCGATTCGCTCGACGCGCCCGGCCTCGACCTGCTCGCGGCGGTGGTCGGCAGCGAGGGCATGCTGGCCGTGATCTTCGAGGTGACCGTCAAGCTGCTCCCCGTCGCCGAGACGGCGCGCTGCATCATGGCCAGCTTCGCCGACGTCCGCCAGGCGGGCGATGCGGTCGCGGCGATCATCGCCGCCGGCATCGTCCCGGCCGGCCTGGAGATGATGGACAAGCCGATGACCGCCGCCGTCGAGGGGTTCGTGCACGCCGGCTACGACCTCGACGCCGCCGCGATCCTGCTCTGCGAGAGCGACGGCAGCGCGAGCGCGGTCGAGGAAGAGGTCGGCCGCATGGCCGAGGTGCTGCGCGGCTGCGGCGCGACGCGCATCGAGGCGAGCGAGAACGAGGCGCAGCGCCTGCGCTTCTGGAGCGGCCGCAAGAACGCCTTTCCGGCGAGCGGCCGCATCAGCCCCGACTACATGTGCATGGACTCGACGATCCCGCGGAAGCGCCTCGCCGACATGCTCGTTGCGATCGCCGGGATGGAGACCAAGCACCAGCTTCGCTGCGTCAACGTCTTCCACGCCGGCGACGGCAACCTGCACCCGCTGATCCTGTTCGACGCCAACGACGCGGCGCAGCTGCATCGCGCCGAGGCATTCGGCGCCGAGATCCTCGAGCTGAGCGTGGCGATGGGCGGCACCGTGACCGGCGAGCACGGCGTCGGCGTCGAGAAGCTCTCGTCGATGTGCGTCCAGTTCTCGCCCGCCGAGCGGGCGCAGATGGAAGGCGTCAAGCGGGCGTTCGATCCAGCCGGCCGGCTGAATCCGGGCAAGGTCATCCCTTCCCTCTCGCGCTGCGCCGAGTACGGCCGCATGCACGTCAAGCGCGGCCTGCTCGCGTTTCCCGAGCTGCCGCGCTTCTGAGTCCGAGGGCCTCGCCGTGAATCCCGCCGTCGAGGCGATCGTCGAGCGCGTGCGCGACGCGCATGCCACCGGCCGGCCGCTGCGCATCCGCGGCGGCGGCACGAAGGACTTCTACGGCGAAGCGGCGACCGGCGACGTGCTC